>JALEYA010000172.1 GCA_022779945.1 Oscillospiraceae bacterium
TCCGAGTTCACGGGTCTTCAGGTAAATGTCACCCTGAAGGATATTGTCAAGCATAACGTTTTTGATGAAATTACTTCTGTCATACTTCTCATCATAGTATTGCTTGATGTTATTGAGAGCTACACCGATCAGCTTCGAAAAGCTTGCGGCATTTTCGTCATCACCGTCAACAAATACGGCGGCTTCGGGATGCATCTGGACACCGATGGCAAGAAAAGTCTTTCCGTCAATCGCCTTGGGCTCCGACGCAGATAAAACCGTCTTGATATCCGGCATACCCGTCTCGCCGATACGACCGAGGTCACTGCAGCATATTATTGTTCCGGTGCTGTCGACAACGCCGATCGTGCGGTCAATAGCGTCTTTCATCTGATGAATGATACCCTGAAACAATCTGTTAGACATAATTTGATGTCCCCCTAACTCATTACGCATAGAATTGAAGTGCTTTTATACATTTTGACCATCGTCACTTTTACCATTTTACACAAACTATCGGCATTTTGCAATATAAAACGGTAAAAAATTTAGATATTTTTTCGGAAAACTTTAATTTTCTTTGATTATTTTTGATACATACGGCATTTTTTCAAAGAAAATAAAGATTTTTTCGTGAAAATTTACATTGTATAAATTCACCATAATACAATGCAGACTAAGGGTAAAAAAACGAAATTATTATAAATCAGAACTATTTTTAGCAAAATTGCCAAAGTGTTTTGATATTGAATTCCACTTTTCAAGCGTCTAAAGGGTATCACCGATACCTAAAAAAAACTTAAACAACCCCGGTACGCCGTTTCTTACAAAATTATGAAACTTTGGTAAAATAAGACGGTCACGGTTGAAAAATATTCTTCCAGATGATATAATCGCTAATGTTCAATCAACAATACTAAAAGGAGATTATCCGTAATATGGCAAAGAAACTTGAAATTTCTTTTGAAAGGATTATACTATCGATTTTAAGCGGATGGCTGATCACGCAATATTTTTGTCTTGCTTTTACGCCGGATGCCGGTATCTCGTTAGAGTTTACGGAAAAATCAAACTTAATTCTGTTTGCTTTTTTCGTTATACTTTTTTCTATACCGATTTTTATTGCCGATACAAAAAAGAAAGAAAAAAACATCAGTGCTTCCTCTTTCGTGATTTCACTTCTGGCTTTCACCACCGTTCTTCTTTTGAAAAGCAACAATATGTATATGTATATCTTTATGACTTTGCTTTTAGCGGTGACCTTCTATTGCTATGAAAAGAAATATAAGCCGCAGTTTCTTCATAAAGAACTGAGCGGCAAACTAAGCACCGCTCTGATTATCGCCTTTGTATCTTTTGCCTGTGTTGTCACACTACTGATGTCTCTTTTCCGATATCTTACCTATTCCGCACCCGGCTATGATTTCGGTATTTTCTGCAATATGTTTCACAGCATGAAAACCGACTTTTCCATGAATACCACCTGTGAAAGAGACAAGCTGCTGTCTCACCTTGCTGTGCACATTTCGCCGATATATTACCTGATTCTTCCGATTTATTTTATCTTTCCGTCGCCTGTGACGCTGAATGTCATTCAGCCGATCATTATTTTCAGCGGTGTGATTCCGCTTTATCTGTTAACAAAAAAGCTTTCACTATCAAAAAACGCTTCGGCTTTTCTCGGCATTGCGTTTGCCATGTATGCGCCTTTGGCGACCGGCTGTTTTTACGATCTTCACGAAAATTGCTTTATGGTACCTCTTCTTTTATGGATGTTTTATTTCTCTGAATGCCAAAAGACGCTCCCGATGTTTATTTTTGCGGTTTTGACACTTACGGTCAAGGAAGACGCTTTTATATATGTTATTATATTTGCACTTTATCTTATCGTTGCCAAAAAACAGTTTATCAAAGGCGGAAGCATGATTTTGATGAGCGCCGCTTACTTTCTGATGTGCTGTGTGATACTCAATCATTTCGGTGAAGGCGTTATGGAGTCGAGATACGCCAATCTTCAAAGCGGCGGCGGACTGATCGAAGCGGCAAAAACGCTGATGATGAATACCGGCTATGCTGTCGGTGAAATTTTCAAGACAAAAACCGATACCGCCGAAAAATTCATTTATCTGGCTCAGATGCTGTTTCCGTTAGCATTACTTCCTTTCAGAAATAAAAACTTTGCAAGATATATTCTGATCTTACCGATATTTGTTAACCTTCTTACACAATATAAGTATCAGTATAACATCGGTTATCAGTATTCCTTTTCAATCGCGGCTTTTCTGTTTTACATTTCGGTTCTCAATCTTGCCGAAACAAAACCGAAAGAACAAAACACGCTGACTTTCACTGCGGCAATTGCGGGAACCCTTTTATTCATCATGATGGTAATTCCGAAAAGCTATAGTTATATCGTCAAATACGCCGCATACGGCGATTCCTACCGACAGATCAACCAGGCTCTCGAAATCATTCCTGATGATGCATCCGTGACGGCTTCTGCTCACTTTATTCCGAAGCTTGCCCAAAGGGCGGAAATTTACGAGGACGAATATCACGACAAACCAACTACCGAATATTTTGTACTTGACATAAGAAACAAAGAAAAATCCGAGCCAAGAAAGAAAAAATACATTGACGCCGGCTACAAGCTCATTCTTACAGTCGAGGACAATATTGAAATTTATCAGAATCCGTCAATGGATCAAATGGCCGAGTGACCGGATCAGCAGTTTTAATTAGGAGGCAACTTATGAAAACCGAAAAAATAGGAAAAGGTGTAAACCTTTTTACGCACAAAACCGACAAATTTAAAACGGCGGTAATCACCATTACCGTTTCCGCACCCCTTGACGAAAACGCAGCCACCAACGCACTTGTGCTTCGTCTGCTTTCAAGAACCAACAAGCAATACCCGACCATGTTGGAAATGAACCGATATCTCGCCTCTCTTTACGGAGCGACAATCAGCCCGCTTATACAAAAAAGCGGTGATATTCAGCTTTTGACGCTTTGTCTGAATGTGATCGACGACCGATTCACACTCGACGGAGAAAGCGTGATCCGGAGCGGGATTTCTCTTCTTTGCTCATGCCTTTTTGAGCCCGATGTTACGCTCGAGGGCTTTGACGAAGAAAACACCGAAAGAGAAAAACGGCTCTTGATTGAAAAAATCGAAAGCGACCGGGATGATAAACGTATATATTCGCTGAATCAGATGCTGAAAAATATGTGCGACAGTGAAGCTTACGGTCTTAGTGAATACGGTGAAATCGAGGATATCAGAACGCTCACGCCGAAACAGCTTTTTAATCAGTGGAAAAAACTGATTCTGACCTGCCCGGTCACGGTCGGCGTCATCGGATCAACGACAGACACGGCAAAATCTGTTATCAAGCCTTATTTTGAACGATTCGAAAAGCAGGACATCTGTGAGCTCCGTACAGAATTTATCACCCATGCAGACGAAGTGAAAACAATCACCGAAAAACAGCCGGTCAAGCAAGGCAAGCTTGTTATCGGACTTCGTGCCGGAATGACCTATGATAAAGACAACTTTGCGGCGATCAGGCTGATGACCGCTATTTTCGGCGGCGGTACGTTCTCAAAGCTGTTTTCAAATGTCCGGGAAAAGATGAGTCTTTGCTATTACTGCGCGGCAAGACTTGTCAGCTCCAAAGGCATCCTTACGATCGAAAGCGGTGTGGAAACCGAAAATATGCAAAAAGCCCTTGACGCTATCCGGAACGAGCTTGACGACATGAGAAAAGGCAACTTCACCGATGAGGTGATCGAAAGTGCCAAGCTGTCTTTGTGTGATTCTCTCAATTCCGTCACGGACAGCAACAGCTCTATTTTAAGCTGGCTGCTGTCGAGCATCACTTCGGGCACTTTTGAGACGCCCGAGCAAGTGGCACAACAGATTCAAAACGTCAGCCGACAAGAAATTATTCTTGCGGCCAATATGGTAACCGAAGACACCATATTTATGCTCGAAGCCGAAAAGGAGGCAGAATAAACCATGGAAACGAAAACAATCGAAAGCAAGCTTTTAAATGAAAAGTATGTCGAAATCAGCCATAAAAGCGGACTGAAAATATTTATTATGGAAAAGCCCGATTATACGGGCGCCTTCGCCATGTTCGGAACAAAATACGGTTCGGTCGACACCTGCTTCAAACTGAAAAACGAAGTCAATTACACAAAAGTTCCCGAGGGTATTGCGCACTTCCTTGAGCATAAGCTGTTTGAAAGCGAAGACCTTGACGCCTTCCAGCGGTTTGAAAAAACAGGAGCCAATGCGAACGCTTTTACTTCTTTTGACAAGACCTGTTATATTTTTCAATGTGCCGACAATTTCAGCGAGTCGCTTGAAATCCTTCTTGACTTCGTGAAACACCCCTACTTTACCGAAGCAACCGTTCAAAAGGAGCAGGGCATTATCGGTCAGGAAATCAAAATGTATCAGGACTCCCCTGACTGGCAGGTGCTTTTCAATCTTCTGCGCGGTCTTTATGTCAACAATCCTGTCCGCATTGATATTGCGGGAACGGTCGAATCCATTGCACAGATAAACGCCGATTTGCTTTACAGCTGTTATAACACATTCTATAACCTGAGCAATATGGCTCTTGCCGTTGTCGGAAACGTCACGGTCAATCAGGTGCTTGAAATTGCCAACAAAGTGCTTCAGGACGAAGAGGCGGTTGAATTTGAACAAATTATTCCCGACGAGCCTGTGGAAGCCGCAACGGACTATATCGAAGAAGTCATGAGCGTCGATATACCGAAATTCGCCGTCGGATTCAAAGAGACAATTTCAGCACCCATACGCACGGCAAAAGAAGTCGTCAGCATGAATATTGCGCTTGACATTATCGCCGGAAAAACTTCACCGCTTTATAACAGTTTGATTGCAAGCGGTCTTATCAACCCCACATTCGGGAGCGAATACTTCATCGGCAGAGGATTTGCGGCACCGATGTTCTCCGGCGAAAGCAAAACACCGGAAAAGGTGAAAGACGCAATCTTAAAAAATATTGAGCAGCTCAAACAAAACGGCATTAATGACGACGACTTCAACATTTCAAGAAAGCGTCTTTACGGTCTTGCGCTTCGTTCGTTTAACGACGTTGACGATATTGCCGGCAACATAGTTGACAGCTATTTTAACGGCAGTGATTTATTCGAAGAAATCGAGTGCTATAAAGCCGTTACCAAGACCGATATCGAAAGCACAATCAAAACGCACTTTGACACCGACAAAATGTGTCTGTCTGTTATCAAATAAAAAGGATTGATAAATTATGGGAAAACAGCTTGTACTTGCCGAAAAACCGTCGGTTGCCCGTGATATTGCAAGGGTGATCGGCGCAAACCGCAAAGGAAACGGCTATATAGAAGGCGACCGATACGTTGTCACATGGGCGCTCGGTCATCTTGTCACCCTCGCCGACCCCGATCTTTACGACGACAAATATAAAGCGTGGCGGCTTGAGGATCTTCCGATGCTGCCCGAAAAGATGAAGCTTGTGGTCATTAAACAGACCGCAAAGCAGTACAAAACCGTGTCCGCTCTTATGGCAAGAAAAGACATTGACTCGCTCGTTATCGCCACCGACGCAGGCCGTGAAGGCGAACTGGTTGCCCGATGGATCATGATGAAAGCGCACTTTAAAAAAACGGCGTTCCGACTTTGGATCTCTTCCCAGACGGATAAGGCAATTAAAGAGGGCTTTGCTTCTTTGAAGCCGGCAAAACAATACGATAATCTGTATTATTCCGCACAGGCACGAGCCGAAGCGGACTGGCTTGTCGGACTGAATGTCACAAGAGCGCTGACCTGCAAGCATAATGCACAGCTTTCCGCAGGACGGGTTCAGACCCCTACTCTTGCGATGATTGTGGAACGGGAAGAGGAAATTCTGAGATTCCGGCCGAGCGACTATTACACGCTTCAGGCAGTATTCAAGGGCTTCAATGCAACTTTTCGTGACAAAAACGGCAACACAAGATTTTCGAACCGCGAATATGTCGAGAAAATTGTCAAGTCTCTTACCGGACAGCAAGCGGTTGTTTCTTCGGTCGAACGGACAGCAAAGAAGCAGAATCCGCCCGCCGCATACGATCTGACCGAGCTTCAACGGGATGCCAACAAGCTTTACGGCTATTCGGCGAAACAGACGCTTTCGTATATGCAAAGCCTTTATGAAATGCACAAGGTGCTCACCTACCCGAGAACGGATTCGCGGTATATCACAAAAGATGTCGCCGCAACGATTCCCGAAAGACTGAAAGCAGTTGCGCAGGGAGTTTATCAGAAAACAGCGATGACGCTGTTCAGACAGCCGATCAATACCAAGCACATTGTAAACGACGCCAAGGTAACGGATCACCATGCGATTATTCCGACCGAGCAAAGCGCTAATTTTGCCAAGTTCACGCATGAGGAAAGAAATATCTACGACCTTGTTGTCAAGCGTTTTCTTGCCGTATTGAGCGAGCCGTTCGAATATGACGAGGTGAAGCTTACCATCAATATCGGCGGAGAAAGCTTCTATGCGAAAGGTAAGGTTGTCAAGAGTGAAGGCTGGAAAGCGCTTTACGGAAAGTCGCTCACAGAGGACGAGGAGGACGAAGCCGAAAACAAGGCACAGAATCTGCCTGACCTGAAAAAGGGTGCAAAGCTACCGGTACTGAACCTTAAAGTCGGAACAGGGAAAACGAGACCGCCGGCACGATACACCGAAGCGACCTTACTGACCGCCATGGAAAACCCGTCCAAGCAGATTTCGGACAAAAACCTGAAAGCGGTGATCCAGACTACAAGCGGCTTGGGTACACCGGCAACGAGAGCGGACATCATCGAAAAGCTGTTTGACAACTTCTCGATTGAAAGAGTCGGCAAGGAGATTCACCCGACAGCAAAAGGCAAACAGTTAATTAAAATCGTTCCGCCCGATCTGAAGTCTGCGGAGCTTACCGCAAAATGGGAACAGCAATTACAAAACATCAGCCGCGGAACACAGGACATGAAGTCCTTCATCGCAGAAATGAAAAAATATGCTTCTTCTCTTGTCAAAATGGTGATCGCAAGTGACGCACAGTATGTCCATGACAACATGACAAAGGAAAAATGTCCCGACTGCGGAAAATATCTGCTCGAAGTCAACGGCAAAAAGGGTAAAATGCTCATCTGTCAGGACAGAGAATGCGGATACCGCAGAAGCCTTTCGCTTGTGACGAATGCCCGCTGTCCGAACTGCCACAAGAAGATGGAGCTTCGTGGTGAGGGTGAGAAAAAAGCCTTCTTCTGCAAATGCGGCTACCGGGAAAAGCTTTCCGACTTCAACAGCCGTAAAGCAGGCGAGGGTGCCGGCAAGTATGACGTTCAGCGGTACATGAAAAATCAGCAGAAGAAAGAGGAAGCGAATAATCCGTTTGCGGATTTACTTAACGACTGGAAATAATAAGCGAAATCCGTTCTCACGATCAGGAAGAACGGATTTTTGTAGTCATGGACAACCGGCTGTTCTTTGTTGATGCAATAAATTCAATTCATATATTGTGTTAATAAAGACATAGGCATCCTTCCAATCCTTTAATGACAACGCTATGATCTTTGCTATCAGTTCTTCTTCATAAAAGTCATTAAAACTACAATATTTTTCTATTATCGACCAGCCCTTGTAGCCCCAACCGGGAAACATCTTTTTATTGCCTTCACTGTGTTTTTGAATCCATTCAAAGCAACTATAGCTTAATTTGTCTCTAATAAACAAGGCTTCTATCGATTCAGCTACTGTTTCAAGCACAGCAGAACGACAAATCTTGTTATTACCGATTAATCTCTTATAAGATCCAATACTGTTGATATGTAAAAAATGAGTGTATTCATGTACAAGAACTGAGACCATTAAATCATCAATACTAATACGCCCTTCACATCTTCTGCATTCGTCTAAAATGTTTTCTGGACAAAGGTATATTCCATCCGGATAATATTTTGATCCGTTGTGCAAATATACACCAAACAGTATCGTATCAAAAAAGATAGTAGAAAACAAACCTATTACATCATGATATAACTCGTCTTCCAATTCATTTTTAGCTTCATCTAATATTTCTCGAATACAATTATAGCTGTCCTCGCTGTTTTCCTTTAAAGCCTTGTATAGAGATGTATCAACAGCATGATTCCTTTCGAGCAAATCTTTCATTTTTTTCAAAATCGTTTTAGCGTTGCTCGTTTTGCCAAAAGCCTTTTTCATCTCAGCGGCATTCAAAACATATACAGATACAGTTGCACAATATACGGAAGGATCAGTAAGCGCAGATATGTATTGCCGCTGTCTGTTCGAAAAGAAACTATCGAAGCAGCCAGAAAGGCGTGTAAAATCGAAATTAAATCTGCATACACCGAAGCAAGAGTTATTTATACAATTGAACTTTCCGGAAGAAATCTCACCAATTATTTTGTACATGTACTCACTTCCTATAATCAGAGTTTAATATTCCGAACTACCTTTTCATATTCGTCCGGAAAATTAATTTTATACCATTCCAATGTCAATAGAATATTGATTCTGCTCATGCAGGTTGCTTTACTCCAAAGATTTGTCAGTTCGTCAAAGCATTGCACACAATCCGAAGCAACTTTTTTCTTTTCAAGATATCCGACAAGTCGAGATTTATCTTGGCTCCAGACTCCCCTGCTTGATAACAACACCGACTCATCATTTCTCAGTCCTGATTTTATAAAGGAATCATAAAAATCATCTCGGAACAGATAATTGTCTAAATCACAGAACCACGTAATGCATTTGTCATGCTTATGCGAACAGCGAGAATAGGCAAACAGTTTTCGTAACTCTTTCAGAGTATGGTTTGCGGTTATAAATGGTTTCTCATCAAATAATTCAACATATATTTTATCATACAACGATGCAACCACATCCGCATTAACCCCCGTCGAACTGTTTGTGTTTTCCCTTACGGTTAAATCAGCTAAACATTTCAATAGTTCAAGTGAATAACTTTCCGTCAGACAAATCTGATTACATTGTTCATCACTCGTATTGATATGTCCATATCGTTCATTCAAATAAGAACACAATTGAACTCTAATCGGCTCGGCAATAGCAAGTGTAAAAGAGATATTATTCTTATAAAGTCTGTCTATGGAATATTCCGATGAAAAAACACTGTAATCAATTTGCTCCGGATGAACATTTGATGTACCGATCAGATACATTATCAACATTCCTGCTTCTTCGCCCAAAAGTGAAACAGGATAACCAGCTTCATTTGAAAAATCCGTTATCGCCTTAATTACACATATGTAATACTCATTACCAGTATCCTTTATCGCCCGTATTTCCCTTTCAAGTTGTTCACTTACCCGGCGTTCTAATGTAGATTCTGCTTTTTTTATGCATGATTCAACAATTTCCGAAAAATAATCGCTTTGGTAAGAAACCTTCGGTACTGTGTAAAACAAATCATCAAAACAGATACTTCTTTGCGGCTTTGTAATATCAAATCTCATAAACTCACCACTGAATTCTTTCATTGCCCACCATGTTGAGTGATATTGGATTCAGAATTCACTGATATTCAAATCAGGATATAATATAATGCAATAAAATTATACGCTTTATCGTCAACAATGTCAACACTGTCGCACGATATTGCAATTGTCATCGTGCTCAATACAAAATCAATCTTAACAAACATTCAACTTCTGAATTCTGACGAATTCAGTGAAGTTCCGATATTTTTTGCCTCAAAACACTTGAAAATTTTCGTACGATGTTATAAAATGTCTCTTGGTTATGTAATACTATAATTATGAATCAATTTCTATCGAAAGGAAAGAAAAACACATGATGAATGTACTGAACAAGAAGTCTGTTGAAGACATCGACGTAAGCGGTAAGAAAGTTCTTGTCCGCTGTGACTTCAATGTCAAGATGGAAAACGGAGTAATCACCAGCGACAAGAGAATCGTTGCTTCCCTTCCGACCATCAAATATCTCATCGATCACAACGCAAAGGTTATTCTTTGCTCTCACCTCGGCAGACCCAAGGGTGAGTTCAAGCCCGAATTTTCGCTTGCTCCCGTAGCGAAGAGACTCGGCGAGCTTCTCGGAATCGAAGTCAAAATGGCAAAGGACGTTGTCGGCGAAAGCGCAAAGGAGCTTGCCGCCTCTTTAAAAGAGGGCGAAGTGATGCTTCTTGAAAACGTTCGTTTCCATGCGGAAGAGACCAAGAACGATCCCGAATTTTCAAAGGCTCTTGCTTCTCTTGCCGAAATCTATGTCAACGATGCTTTCGGTTC
>JALEYA010000197.1 GCA_022779945.1 Oscillospiraceae bacterium
GTTGACGCCGTCAAAACAAAATTTAAAAAAGAATACGGCGGCTGTACACTTGTTTCAGTTACATACGATGAAACCGAAAGTGAATTGGGTGCCGAAAGATATATCAGAAGCGGCGGCGGGCAAGAAAAAGGCGTCAAAGCGGAGAATGTCATTTATCTTGTTTCTGATTTTAAAACGGGAGAGAAAATCGAGGCGACTGGATTTGAAACCAATACCGAATACGATGGCTGGACATGGACTGTTGTCAGAGAAAGCAACGAAAAATGGTATGTGACTGATTGGGGTTACTGCTGAAAAACATTGATTTCTTCTCACCCTTCGTGATATAATGAAGACACATTATCACGAAAGGGTGATTTTTATATGAAGAAAACAGAGAAGCTCATTTTCGAAACGATGAAGTTTTTCGAAGGAGACGAAAAACGGATTCAGCACTTTATCAAGGTTCATTCTTTGGCAAAGCTGATTGCAAAAGGCGAGGAGCTTGACAAGGAAACGATCGAAACCGTAGAGGCCGCCGCTATTGTGCATGATGTCGGGATAAAGCCGGCCGAAGAGAAGTTCGGCAAGTGTGACGGCAAGCTTCAGGAAAGTGAGGGCCCGTTCCCGGCGTGGAAGCTGATGAACAAGGTTGGCTTTTCAACGAAGGTGATGGACAGAGCGTGTTATCTTGTTGCGCATCATCATTCCTACGAAAATGTTGACGGAATTGACTTACAGATTCTGATTGAAGCGGATTTTCTTGTCAATGCCTATGAGGATGGACTGTCCGACTCGGCAAAAATGTCGGGCTTCGAGAATCTGTTTAAGACACGGACGGGAAAAGAACTGTTTTCGCTGATTTACAAAATCTGATTGACATAAAAAACCAACTCCGCCGAGGACTTCGACGGAGCTGATTTTTTATTGTGTGAGAGGAAGATGTCAATTTTCATATTGCCACTGCCCGTTATGAAATTGCAGCAGCTGTTTACCCATATCCCCGGTGACGATTTCGATATTGTTATCGGGGCGGATTTTAATCGTCTTAAAATCCCATTGACGGTATCCGTGGTCTCCTGTCGTGTAAACGGTCTTGCCGCTTGACTTTTCGATCACATCGAATCTGATTTCACGGTTTTGGGTTTGTGGTTTTATCTCATAGCTTTCGTTGGCAAGAATCCAATCCGATGCGTCCGGCTCGGTATTGATAATCGCAAGCTGCATCTGAAAGATCGCAAGATAACCCAAAAGTACGAACAGGACAGCCGCCGAAACAAAGACGGCGCAGATCGTAATAGTTTTCTTTATGGATTTCATGTTTTTTACCTATATATTTTCGTTCTTGAGGGCATCGACCGTGTTTTCCTTTTTGATTTTCCTCATTGAATAAATCATGCTTGAGAATACGACGGCGAATACGCTGATTACCGCAATCGCAATACTCGACCAGGGGAGAGTGAAGCCGATTTCATGACCCGTTCCGACCGAAAGCATATACATCAGATACGCCATGACGCAGGACACCGGCAAGCCGAACAAAAGACTCTTTAAGCCGTAAAGCAGGGACTCATAGCACATCATCTTGTTAAAGCCCTTTTTGCCCATGCCGACGGACTTGAGCATCGCAAACTCACGGCGGCGCAGGTTGATGCCGGTGGAAATCGTGTTGAATACGTTGGCGGCGGCGATGAGCGAAATCAGAGTGATAAAGCCGTAGGAGAAGACACGGATAATCATGATAAGTGCTCGGATCGCTCTTGCGTTTTCGGCGAGGTCGTAGACATTGATATCGTCGATTTCGAGCTGTGCAGCCAGATTGAACAATTCGTTCGATACGGCATTGTGATCGGTTGCTTTGAGGTATAAGGTCTCGGAAGAACGGACAAGGAAATTGTCCGTTAATCCCTGTGACTGACTTAATACTGCCTGTTTTACCGATTTCGGATAGACAATAACCGTGTTGTCTGAACCGATGAAATACGGGCGCTCGGTTGTTGCGTAACCGATATTGACGTCAAGCGCTGTTGATACCTTGTCAAGCGCAATCCACTTTGTGGTTTCGTTCTCTCCGGTTTTGTCGGGAAATGCATACTTACAGTAGACCTTACCGTTTTCTTCCTTAATTTCACCGTTATAATAGCCGCCCTTCACGGTGTCGCTGAGAAGATTCAGGCTGATATCGGACGGCTTTCCGCCGGTTTTGAAAACCTCATGGCTGAAAAAGACGTTATATTTCTGTTCTTCAACTTGTCTGTAAAATTTGTCATAGTTATAGACAATCGCCTGCGGATTGGTTATATCAAAGAAGCCGTTGCTTCTGATATTGTTTTCGACAAGATACTGCCTGAAAGCCTCGTCGTCGATAAAATCAACGGTCACGGCAAGGGGAATATACTTTTGTGCACTTCCATCGTGCGCTTTGATACAATCGTCCGTCAGATAGGCCTTGTCAATGACCGATGAGAAGTGGGAAATATCGGTTACACAGCCCTTTTCAACGCCATTCATTGATTTTGCGGTGCTATAAAGCTTTTCGAGCTTTGCCGCGGTCTCTTTTGTTCTGTCACCGTAGTGTTCCACCGAAATGTCAAAAGCAAAATCTTCCCGTTCGGCTGAAAATGATGCCGTGAAGTAATAACACAGAGAAGAAGCCGAAATAAACAGCACAATGCTCATGAACAGCGACAGAATCGTAATGCGGTAGCGCTTGCGGTTACGTTTGAAGCTTTTGCTTGCTATCATGCCCGGGAAGCCGAAAAGCTTGTAGGTGAGCTTGCTTGTCTTGACCTTGCCCGGCTTGATTTTAATGTCATTTGACATCCTGATCGCGTCAATTGCCGGAATTTTGATGGCTCTTTTCGCCGGAATATAGGCGGAAATCAGCGTGGTGAAGATACTGAGAAGAGAAGCGGCAATCAGCGCGAGCGGCTCGACGTGAAGCTTCATTTTAATGTCAATATTGGTTCCCGAAACGAGGATACTGTTAAACATATCCGAGAGACTGCCGAGGGTGATACCGATACCGGTACATCCGGCAAGTAAGCCGATCGGAATGGCGATGATACAAAGGAAAAATGCTTCGAACAGCACACAGCTTAAAATCTGCTTCTTTGTTGCGCCGATGGACTTCAGAAGTCCGAACTGCTTCGTTCTTTCACTGATGGAGATTGAGAAAGAATTATAAATCAGCGACACAGAGCCGAAGATAATTAACACAAGTAAAAACGCTCCGAAGCCGTAAAGCATCATAAGAAATTCATCGGTGCCGGCCTTTCCGTTGTATCGGAGTAAATCCATATTCGGAAAAGGGGAAGCACATTTCTGATTCTTCTGATATTCCTCGCAGAAATCAAGCGTTTTCCCCATGCTCTTGAGTATTACAAATACCGTCGACGTGTTTGCGGTGACCGTTCCGTCATCAAAGGTATAGGCCGTATAACCCGGCGCCATGTGACTCTCCACGAGTAAATCGGGACGCTCAAAAAATCCGACAACCTTATACGTTTTCTCAGTTGTATCGGTCAGCGTTTCATTTTCGGAATATTCGATATTCTGAAAAGCCGGCTTTCCGTCAACCTGTCTATGTCCGACCGACAGGGTGAGGGTGTCGCCGATCGAATAGCTGACGCCGCCGTTTGATTTAAGATGCTCGGGAAGTGCGATTTCGCCTGTGCCTGAGGGCATTCTGCCTTCAAGCATGCGAACGGCGACATGGTTTTCAAATTTCTTGTCAACGGCTTCGATGAAAAGGTACGGCTTCATCTCGTTTTTGCTACCGATTTCGGCGTAGCCGACCGTTTTCATCTGAGAAAAGCTCTTGACTCTTTTGTCGTTTTTAACCTCGTTTACCGTGTCTTCGCTTATGTCGCTGAGCTCACAGTAAAACTTGCCTATGGTCTGTTCCACGTAGCTTGTCATGTAATGCATCGCACTTGAAAGTGAGAGGATCGTAGCCGAAAACATGGCGACCGAAAGAATGATACCGATGATCGTGACAATCGTTCTCGTTTTGTTCTTTTTGAGATTTTGTAAGGTGTACTTGTGAAAAACGTTCATTTTTTCCACCTCACTTTTTCAAAACCGTGTCGCCGGCAATCTTACCGTCCGCAAGGGTGAGGATGCGGTCAGCCTGCAAAGCAATATTTTCGTCGTGCGTAATGACGATCAGCGTCTGATTGTACTTCTTATTGGAAAGCTTTAAAAGCTCCATGATTTCATGGCTGTTTTTTGAGTCAAGGTTTCCCGTCGGCTCGTCTGCAAGTACAACGGACGGCGCATTGATCAGTGCTCTGCCGATCGAAACACGCTGTTGCTGACCGCCGGAAAGCTGATTGGGCAAATGATTCTCTCTGCCTTTGAGCGAAAGTGTTGTCAGAAGCTCGTCGAGTCTTTGCTTGTCAACCTTTCTCGAATCCATGAGCAAGGGGAGAGTGATGTTTTCCGTAACGTTCAGAACGGGGATCAGATTATAGAACTGATAGATCAGGCCGACCTGTCTGCGGCGGAAGATGGCAAGCTGCTCCTCGTTCTGCGCATAAACGTCCTGACCGTTCAGAAAGACTTTACCGCTTGTCGGCTTGTCAACGCCGCCCAAAATATGAATCAGCGTCGATTTACCGGAACCGGAAGCACCGATAATGGCAAGAAACTGACCTTTCGGTACGCTGAAGCTGACATTGTCAAGAGCCTTGACTTGATTTTCTCCCGTGCCATAGGTTTTACACAGGTTTTTGATTTCTAAAATTTCCATTTGCATTTAGCTCCTTCATCATTTGATGAGCCAAGTATAAAATATGTATCTTACATTTCGGTGACTATAAAATTACATATCTGTCACAATTCAGATATCAGATGTCAGATATTGTCGATTGCTTTACACGGTTTGTTTATAAAACCGGATTGTAAATTGCGCACCGCCGTTTATGCCGTTGGATGCTTTAATGGTGCCGTCCTGCCCGGTAATAATCGACTGTGCAAGGGCAAGTCCGATACCGAAGCTGTTGTCCGAAGAATTTTTACCCTTGTAAAAGCGGTCAAAAATATGAGAAAGATCGTCTTTGTCAATACCGCTTCCGTTGTCGTTTATCGTGATTTCGGTAAATATGGGCGTACTTTCGGCTTTGACGTTAATAATACCGCCTGCCGGTGTATGTTCATGGCAGTTTTTGATAATGTTGGAAACGGCTTCGATCGTCCAATTGAGATCACCGCAAAATTGTTCGTCCTTGATTTCGATTATCAGTTTCTGCCCTTTCAGTTCAAGCGCGACTTCAAGCGGTTCAACCGCTTTGTCAATCAGCTGCCTGACGCTTGTCGTATCTTTTTCAAAAGTTACGGTTCCTGCGTCGATTTTCGATATTTTTAATAGGACATTGATCAGGTAATCGGTCCTTGCAATCAACTGGGAGAGCTTGTGTAAAAGCTCAAGCCGCTTTCCCTCGGTGATATCCGGCTCGTGAAGAAGCGATAAAATGAGATTGATACTTGTCAACGGTGTGCGAAGCTGATGAGAAATATCGGCGATGGATTCAGATAGGAATTTCTTTTCGTTTTTCAGCTTGTCATTTTGTTCATTTAAAATAATCAGCATTTTTGAAAGCTCGTTTTGCAAAACGGAAAGCTCGCCTTCAAGGTTATCATCAATTCGTATGCTTCTGTTGCCGTGCAGAATTTTATCAATGTCGTCCGTCAGTTTTTCCATACGTTCATATCTTCTTTTTGCCGAAAAATAAAAGACGATAAAAATGCATACTCCGAATGCGGCCGCAACAAGGGCGGCAAGCGGACTGAAAAAAGTCGATAACACCGAAAAAACGGCAGTAAGAATAAGGATTACTGCCGATTCCGTTTTAAATTCTTTGTTCCTGAAAATCTTCATCTTTTATCACCTTATTCGCCAAGCTTGTATCCGAGACCGCGTACCGTGAGAATGACAGACGGATTTTGCGGATCATCTTCAACTTTCTCCCGCAGCCTTTTTATGTATACCGTCAGGGTGTTGTCATTTACAAAATCGCCGGCTGCATCCCAGATTTCGGCAAGCAGCTTGCTTCTCGTCAGCACGGTATTCGGATTGTTGATAAACGTCAGCAGCAGTCTGTATTCAAGAGCAGAAAGAAACATGTCCCTTCCGTTTTTCATGGCGATCCCCTTAACGGTATCGACGGTGACGTTCCCGATCGTGATAACCGACTGTGCCTTGCCGCAACGCCTGAGAACGGAACGGATACGGGAAACAAGCTCTCGCGGTCTGTACGGCTTTTCAATGTAGTCGTCGGCGCCCATGTCAAGACCGGTAACAACACTGTATTCATCTCCGGAGGCGGTCAGAAAGATTACCGGAAGATCGAACCGCTGTTTTATATACGAACAAACAGCAAAACCGTTTCCCTGTGCCAGACAAATGTCAAGCAGAACAAGATCAAAACTGCCGTTTTCGGCTTTTTCGATTGCCGGATCCTGTCCGTCGGCACATTCAACCGAAAATCCTTCTTTTGTCAGAAATTCCGTAAGCGGAACCGTAATTCTTTTGTCGTCTTCAACAAGCAGTAATTTCATCATTTGTATCACCGGTTTCATTATACATAACAGCGGCTCTCTTATCAATATTTGTGACAAAAAAGTCACAGCAGAAAAATTCCGCTGTGACAGTGGGTGTGTTGTCGGAAAAAGAATTCCGACAAGCATATTTTATAATATTCTTTACAAAATTTCAATATTATCCAACGTATAAATACGATTTAACAGTACCGAAAAATGGACTTTCACGCAGACTTCTTAGTTTATTTACAAATTTATACATATATATTGACTTTTTTCTAAAAATATGGTATTATCCATATGACACTTTAAAGCGTTAAAGCAAAGGAGAGATAATATGGAACACAAAACTGTGATCTGGCTGACAATTGCTGTTTATATTGTATTTATCGCAATTGTCGGTATCATGAATGCAAGAAAATCAAAGAACATTACCCAATTTACCGTCGGCGGACGTAATGCCGGCGCATGGCTTTCGGCTTTTTCGTACGGAACAGCGTATTTCTCGGCTGTTATGTTTATCGGCTATGCCGGAGGAACCGGTTGGAAATACGGACTGTGGGGTATTCTTCCGGGTATTGGAAATGCCGTCATCGGCTCGCTTATAGCGTGGCTTGTTCTTGCGAAACGCACAAGAGAAACGACGCGCAGACTTGAAATCAAGTCCATGCCGCAGCTTTTTGAAAAGCGTTTTAAAAGTGAGAAGATGAAAACATTCTGTGTTGCGGTTATTTTCCTGTTTTTGATTCCGTATTCGGCATCTGTCTATAAAGGACTGACAAGTGTCTGTTCGGTGCTGCTCGGAGTTGACGAAAGAGTCTGTATGATCGTCATTGCCATTGCGTCTTTGATTATCGTTATTCTCGGCGGCTACGGCGCAACGCTCAAGGCTGACTTTGTTCAGGGCACCGTAATGCTTGTCGGCGTAATCTGCCTGATTATTGCGGTTATGAGAAGCCAGACTGTCGGCGGATTTTCGCAGGGACTTCAGGCCATTGCGCAAAAGACCGAGGAACTGAACCTTACCGCCGTCAGTCATATGGGGCTTTGGGCGACGGTGCTTATGACCTCGTTCGGTACATGGGGACTTCCTCAGATGATTCATAAATACTACGGTATCCGTGATGACCAGGAAGTAAAGAGAGGCACGATCATTTCCACTTTTTTTGCCTTTATCGTTGCCGGCGGCGGATACTTCATCGGCTCTCTTGCAAGACTGTTCTTCAATTCGCTTGAAGAAATTCCCGGCGCCGGAAGCGGAAAGACGGATTATCTGATTCCGAATATGCTGAAAATGTCGGGTATTTCCGAAATTCTGATCGGTATTATTCTTGTTCTGTTGATTGCCGCTTCCGTTTCGACTCTCTCGTCGATTACGATCACCGCGACTACCACACTGACAATGGATTTTATCAGACCGAAAATTTTCAAGAATCTTGACGATGTCAAGAGTGCGAATGTATCAAGAATACTCTGTTTCCTGTTTGTTGTTTTCTCTTACATAATTGCAAACAGCGACACGCCGATACTCGACATGATGTCGTATTCATGGGGAATCATTTCCGGCTCGTTCCTTGCACCTTATGCAATTTCACTTTATTGGAAGAAGCTGAACCGCTCGGGCGCATGGGCAGGTATTCTCGGCGGCTTCTTCACGGCTTTGCCGCCTGTAATCTGCAAGCTGTTCTTCCCGGAAGC
>JALEYA010000207.1 GCA_022779945.1 Oscillospiraceae bacterium
TTAAAGGACGCCGGCGTCAACGTTGTTCTCGTCAACTCCAACCCGGCAACGATCATGACCGATAAGGCACTTGCGGACGAGATTTATCTTGAGCCGCTGACCGCCGAGACGGTCAAGAGAATCATCGAAAAAGAAAAGCCCGACAGCCTCCTTGCGTCATTAGGCGGTCAGGTCGGTCTTACCATCGCCATGCAGCTTTCGAAGGAGGGCTTCCTCCAAAAAAGCGGCGTACGGCTTCTCGGAACGAACGCCGAAGCGATCGACAGAGCCGAGGACAGACAGCTTTTTAAGGACACGATGAACGAAATCGGCCAGCCGATCATTCCGTCCGATATCGCCAACGATATTGACCATGCTCTCCTGATTGCCGAAAAAATCGGCTATCCCGTTATTGTTCGTCCGGCGTTCACCTTAGGCGGAGCCGGCGGCGGTGTCGCCGAAAATGAGGAAGAACTCAAGGTCATCGCAAGAACGGGACTGGACGCTTCCCCGATCACACAGATTCTTGTTGAAAAATACATCTACGGCTGGAAGGAAATCGAGTTTGAAGCCATGCGTGACGCGATGGGCAACGTCATTGCCGTCTGCAGCATGGAAAACTTTGACCCGGTCGGCGTTCATACGGGCGACAGCATCGTTGTCGCTCCCGCTCTGACACTTTCCGATAAAGAATATCAGATGTTAAGACGTGCATCGCTCGACATTATCTCCTCACTCGGCATCGTCGGCGGCTGTAACTGTCAGTTTGCTCTCGATCCGAATTCGTTTGAATATGCCGTTATTGAGGTCAACCCCCGAGTTTCCCGTTCGTCCGCCCTTGCCAGTAAGGCGACCGGCTATCCGATCGCCAAAATTACCACCAAAATCGCTTTAGGATACAACCTTGACGAAATCACGAACGACATCACGGGTAAAACCTGTGCCTGCTTCGAGCCGGCGCTCGACTATGTGGTCGTCAAATTTCCGAAGTGGCCGTTCGATAAATTCTTAGGCTCAAGCCGTCACCTCGGCACGCAGATGAAAGCGACGGGTGAGGTCATGTCCATCGCCCAAAGCTTTGAAGCGGCGGTCATGAAAGCCGTAAGAGGTGCCGAAATCTCACTTGACACCCTGAACGCCGCACCGCTGACCGATGAACCTGTTGAAAAAAGACTGGAATACTGCGACGACAGACGGATCTTTACCGTTTTTGAAGCGCTCAAGAGCGGTGTAAGCATTGAAACAATCAACCGCATCACAAGAATTGACAAATGGTTTTTAAGAAAATTACAGAAGCTTGCCGAGTTTGAAACCGAGATCGGCGGAAAAGAGATTACGAAAGAGCAGTACCATGAAGCGAAAAGACTCGGCTATACCGACAAGTCGCTTGCGGCTCTTTGCTCGTTCGACCCGTCCTTCCACGAAAGCGCAAGCTATAAAATGGTTGATACCTGCGCCGCCGAGTTCTACGCAACAACACCGTACTTCTATTCAAGCTACGACAAGACCTGCGAATCCCGCCGCCACAGCCGCTCGGGCAAGCCGGTTGTTATGGTTTTAGGCTCCGGACCGATCCGCATCGGTCAGGGTATTGAATTCGACTATTCGTCCGTTCACTGCGTATGGACGCTGAAAAAGCTCGGCTACGACGTGGTTATCGTCAACAATAACCCCGAAACCGTTTCCACCGACTATGATACGGCGGACAGACTGTATTTTGAGCCGCTTTGCCCCGAGGACGTCATGAACATCATCGAGGTGGAAAAGCCGGTCGGCGTCGTTGTCGCTTTCGGTGGTCAGACCGCCATCAAGCTGACAAAGTTCCTTGACTCAAACGGAATCAAGATTCTCGGTACCTCTCAGGACGGCATCGACATGGCGGAGGACAGAGAACGCTTTGACGCACTTCTCGAAAAATTCGGCTTCAAGCGTCCGAAAGGCTTCGGTGTCAAGACGCTTGATGAGGCATTGCAGGCGGCAAACGAGCTGACTTACCCCGTTCTGCTTCGTCCGTCCTACGTTATCGGCGGTCAGAACATGATGATCGTTCATAACGACAAGGAAGTCAGGCGTTACATGAATAAGATTCTCTCCACCGGTATCGACAACCCCGTACTGGTCGATAAGTATATGCCGGGCGTTGAAATCGAGGTTGATGTTATCTCCGACGGCAAGGACGTGCTGATTCCCGGTATCATGCAGCATATCGAGCGCGCCGGTGTTCACTCGGGCGACTCGATTGCCGTTTATCCGCCGTTCAGCCTGACCGACACCATGACCAAGACCGTCACTGAATGCAGTGAAAAGCTTGCCTTATCGCTCGGCACAAAGGGTCTTGTCAATATTCAGTACCTTATCTATGAAAACGAGCTTTATATCATCGAGGTTAACCCGAGAGCGTCGAGAACGATTCCCTATATCAGTAAGGTCACGAACGTTCCGATGGTTGACCTTGCGACAAGGGTCATGACCGGCACACCGCTTCAAGACCTTGGCTACGGTACCGGACTGTATCATGCACCGCCGTATTATGCGGTCAAGGTGCCCGTATTCTCGTTCGAAAAGCTGACGGACGTCAACAGCTACTTAGGACCCGAAATGAAATCGACCGGCGAGGTGCTCGGTATCGGAAAAACGCTCAACGAGGCTTTGTATAAGGGTCTGACCAGCGCAGGCATGGCCGTCAGCGGAAGCCGTGCGAAGCGTCACCTCGGTGCCCTTGTCAGCGTAGACGAGCACGACCTTGACGAAATCGTTGATATTGCCAAGAAGATGGTCGACCTCGGTGTCACGATTTATGCGTCGCCCGAAACCGAAAAGGCGATCGAAGGACTCGGCATCAAGGTCAACAGCATTCCCGGAATCCGCGAAGCCGACCGCTGCTTCGAGCTTCTCGAAAGCGGTAAGATCGACATGATCGTCTATACGGGTGCTTTGTTCGACTCGACGATGGACGAATATATCGCCCTTCACAGAAAGTCCGTTCTGTTGGGCATTCCGTGTTTTACGTCGCTTGACACGGCGAATGCGCTTCTTGATATCATGGCAAGCAACTACACCCAGCAGAACACGGAGCTTGTTGACATCAACAACATGAGAAAGACCCGTGATATTCTTCACTTCACGAAGATGCAGGGCACGGGTAACGACTATATCTTCATTGATAACCGTGACGGCTCGATCGTATCGCCCGAATCCCTTTGTATCACGTTCTGTGACCGCCATTACGGAATCGGCGGCTACGGCATTATCCTGATTGAAAATTCCGATATTGCGGATGCAAAAATGAGGATTTTCAACCGTGACGGAAGCGAAGGCTTTGTTGCCGGTAACGGTATCCGCTGTGTCGGTAAGTACCTTTACGATAAGGGCATTGTCAACAAGACCGAAATCACCGTGGAAGCCGGCGGAACCGTCAAGACGCTTCGGCTCTTAACCAGAAACAACAAGGTTTCCACCGTATTTGTCGATATGGGCAAGGCGGACTTTGACGCCGCTTCCTTGCCGTGTACGCTCAAAGAGGGCGAGATCATCGACTGCCCGGCTACGTTCGGCGGCAAGGAGTATAACATCACTTGCCTTAGCGTCGGCAATCCGCACTGCGTTGTTTTCCGCAAGGAGATTGACTCACTCGATTTAAACGATATCGGACCGATTTTCGAAAATGCCGAAATCTTCCCCGAAAGAACCAACACCGAATTTGTCCGTGTCGTCAACGGTCATACGCTGAAAATGCGGGTTTACGAAAGAGGTAACGGCGAAACGATCGCCTGCGGAACGGGTGCGTGCGCCGCTGTTGCCGCCGCCGTGAAAAACGGCTTTTGCAAAAAGGGTGAGGAGATTGTCGTCAAGGTAAAAGGCGGAGATCTGACCGTCATTTATACCGATGAGGGCATCACCTTAGGCGGTAATGCAAGACTTGTCTTTGAGGGACAGGCGGAATATTGATTCAATGCGTAATTCGTAATGCGTAATGCGTAATTGCGGGAAAGCCTTTCGTGAAGAGAGGCTCTTCCCGCAAATTCAATTTCAGAACAATTACAAAAAATAACGAAATTTAGGAGAATTTTTTATGACCGGTAAAGAACGTGCCGCATTCAGAGCGCAGGCAAATTCCCTTGAACCGCTTTTTCAGATCGGCAAGGGCGGAATTTCCGATGCGCTTATCAAACAGACCGACGACGCACTGACCGCAAGAGAACTTATCAAGCTCAAGGTGCTTTTGGAGTCGTCGCCCGAAACCCCGAGAGAGGTGGCAAACGCCCTTTCCGAAGCGACGGGAGCCGATGTCATTCAGGTCATCGGCGGTGTCATCGTACTGTGGCGTGAAAGCCCCGAAAAGCGTGAAAAAGAGGAGCAGAAGGCAAGAAACAAGAAGCTTGCCGCCAAAAAGGCAAAAGAGAAGTATTACGAAAGTCTCCGCAATCCGAGACAGAGCCGTTTTTCTTCCCCGATCCGCTCGAAGCAAAAGAAAAAATGAGCAATATCGGTTTTTTCGGCGGAACATTCAATCCGCCGCACTTAGCGCATAAGCGGCTTGCGCTTACGTTTCAGAAAGAGGCGGCTTTGGATAAAATCCTCGTGGTGCCGACCTTTGTGCCGCCGCATAAAGTCGCCCCGTCGCTCGCTTCGGGTGAGGACAGACTCAATATGTGCCGGCTTATGTTTGACGAAGATATTTTTTCGGTAAGTGACATGGAGCTACGGCGAAAAGGCAAAAGCTACAGCTTCGACACGCTTACGCAGCTTAAAAAGATTTACCCCGACGACAGGCTTTTTATGATTATCGGCTCGGATATGCTGCTTTCTTTCCATGAATGGTACCGATATCGGGATATCTTAAAGCTTGTGACGCTTTGTGCCGCTTCACGGGACGGAAAAGAGGGCGTCCGGAAGCTTTCCGAATACGCTTCCCATACGCTCGGTCTGGACAGCAGAAAGGGCGAAATCATTCTTTCCGAATTGCCGCCCGTCGAGCTTTCGTCAACGGAAATCCGGTCGCTTCTTGCCGACGGAGAAAGCGCAGAAGACTATCTCGGCAAAGAGGTTTCCGACTATATCAAAAAGAGGAATTTATACCATGAATGTTCTTGAGCGAAAAGACGAATTGATTGCCCTTTTAAAGGGAAAACTGAAGGAGGACAGATTTGTTCATTCCATGGGTGTTGCCGATACGGCGGTCAGACTTGCCGAAAAATTCGGCGGTGACCCGGACAAGGCATACATCGCCGGACTGCTTCATGACGTGATGAAAAACGAAACTCTTGAAGAACAGTTGAAAATCATGAAAAAAGATGGTATAATCTTAAGTCAGGCGGAAAAAAACAACCCGAAATTGTGGCACGCCATGTCGGGTGCGGCTTTTATTAAGCTTGAACTCGGCATCACCGACCCCGATATCATCAATGCCGTGCGGTATCATACAACGGGCAGGGCGGGTATGTCGCTTCTGGAAAAGATCATCTATACCGCCGATTTCATTTCACCCGAAAGAAATTACCCGGACGTTGACGTGATGAGAAGCCTTTCTTTCGAGTCGCTTGATAAAGGCGACCTGTATTCGCTTCAGTTTTCGCTCAAAAAGCTTTCGGAGTGTAAATTCGTCATCCATACCGACAGCGTTGATTTTTATAATGAGCTTGTTATAAAGCTGAAAGACGCAGAAAACGAGAAAAACGAACCAAACGACTAATTCAATCCCGAAAGGACTGATTGTAAAATGACAGAGCTTGAAAAAGCATTGGCAACCGTGAAAATATTAGATAAGAAAAAGGCAATTGATCTGAAAGCCATACACATCACCGATTATTCGATCGTTGCCGATTATTTTGTTATCGCAACGGGTACGTCGAACACCCATGTTAAATCCCTTGCGGACGAGCTGGAATATGAAATGAGTCAGCTCGGCATTGAGCCTACCCACATCGAGGGTAAGGCAACCGGCTGGATCGTCCTTGATTACGGCACGGTGATCGTGCATATCTTCACAGGCGAAAGCCGGGAGTATTACAACCTTGAAAGGCTTTGGTCTGATGCGGAAGACGTTGATCTTTCCGATGTAATTACGGAATAAATTTTTTTGAAGATAGATTCGGAGTGATAAAACTTGTATTACGATTTTAAAAAGACAGAAAAAAAGTGGCAGGAGAAATGGGAAGAAAGCGGCGTTTTCCACGCAAAACAGGACTTTACGCTTCCGAAGTATTACTGCCTGATCGAGTTCCCGTATCCGTCGGGTCAGGGACTTCACGTCGGTCACCCGAGACCGTACACCGCCCTTGACATTATCGCAAGAAAAAAGCGTCTGGAGGGCTATAACGTTCTGTATCCCATCGGCTGGGACGCGTTCGGACTTCCGACCGAAAACTATGCGATCAAAAACCATATCCACCCCGAGGTGGTTACGAAGAACAATATTGCTCACTTCAAGCAGCAGCTGCAGTCGCTCGGTTTTTCCTTTGACTGGAGCCGTGAGATCGACACGACCGACCCGTCCTACTATAAATGGACACAGTGGATTTTCCTTCAGATGTTCAAAAAGGGCTTGGCGTATAAAAAGGAAATGGCGGTCAACTGGTGTACCTCGTGTAAGTGCGTGCTTGCCAACGAGGAAGTCGTCAACGGCGTTTGCGAACGCTGCGGCAGTGAGGTCATACATAAGACAAAGAGTCAGTGGATGCTGAAAATCACCGCCTACGCCGAACGGCTGCTTAATGATCTTGACGACCTTGATTTCATCGAAAGAGTCAAGCTTCAGCAGAAAAACTGGATCGGCAAGTCCACCGGCGCCGAGGTTGATTTCACCGCAACGACCGGCGACACGCTTACCGTTTACACAACCCGTCCCGACACGCTGTTCGGTGCAACCTATATGGTTATTTCCCCCGAACATCCCGCAATTGAAAAGTGGGCGGATACAATCAAAAATCTTGACGAGGTCCGTGAATATCAGGCGGCGGCGGCAAGAAAGTCCGACTTTGAACGTACCGAGGTCAACAAGGACAAGACCGGCGTGCGTCTTGACGGCGTGAATGCGATCAACCCCGTAAACGGTACGGAAATCCCGATTTTCATTTCCGACTATGTCCTCGTCTCCTACGGAACGGGTGCCATTATGGCGGTTCCCGGACACGACACCCGTGACTGGGAGTTTGCTAAGAAATTCAATTTGCCGATTATCGAGGTCGTCAAGGGCGGCAACGTTGAAGAAGCCGCTTTCACCGACTGCGCCACCGGCGTGATGGTCAACTCCGGCTTTTTGACCGGTCTTTCCGTGGAAGAAGCGAAAGTGAAAATCACCGAATGGCTGACCAAAGAGGGCAAGGGCAAGAGCAAGACAAACTATAAGCTTCGTGACTGGGTGTTCGCCCGTCAGAGATATTGGGGCGAGCCGATTCCGATCGTTCACTGCGAAAAGTGCGGCATGGTACCGCTTGACGAAAGCGAACTGCCGCTGAAGCTTCCGATGGTGGAAAGCTACGAGCCGACGGAAACCGGCGAATCTCCGCTTGCGAAGATGACCGACTGGGTCAACACAACCTGTCCGAAGTGCGGCGGAAAAGCGAAGAGAGAAACCGACACCATGCCGCAGTGGGCAGGCTCGTCGTGGTATTTCCTGCGCTACTGCGATCCGCATAACGACAAGGCGCTCGCTTCCAAAGAAGCGCTTGAATACTGGTCACCCGTTGATTGGTATAACGGCGGTATGGAGCACACGACACTGCATCTGCTTTACAGCCGTTTCTGGCATAAATTCCTTTACGATATCGGCGTGGTTCCGACAAGTGAGCCGTACCGCAAGCGCACAAGCCACGGCATGATTCTCGGCGCAAACGGCGAAAAGATGAGTAAGTCAAGAGGCAACGTCGTCAACCCCGATGAGGTTGTCAATGAATACGGTGCCGACACCATGCGTACCTATGAGATGTTCGTCGGCGACTT
>JALEYA010000209.1 GCA_022779945.1 Oscillospiraceae bacterium
TATTGCTAATATTAGCACTCTCATCTCCTGAGTGCTAATGTATATTGTAATCAATTTTCTGGAAAAATCAAGTGTTTTTTCAAAAATTCAGTAAATTTTTTTCAGTTTATTTTTTATCTTCCGTTCAAACACTAAAATCGGAGTGATTAACATGAAAAAAAGAATCATCACCGCCGTACTTTCGCTTACGGTGTGTTTTTCGCTGCTTCTTATAAGAATTATAGAGCTCAATACAAAAAAGTATTCCGAAGCGGCCAAAGAAGGCCGGACAAAAACCATTCAGGTCGGCGAAACGCGGGGTAAAATTTATGACCGCAATCTCGATTTGCTTGTTGACAGCGAAGAACGACTTATCGCCGCGGCCGTACCCGACGAAAAAAGCTTCGAAAGCCTCACGGCGAAATTCGGGAAAAGCGAAGCGATGAATCTCGTCCGGGAAGCGAAGCCGCTGATTTTCGAAACCAAGACCGAAATCAACAACGACAGTGTGCGTACCTTTCACGTTCCCGTGCGTTACGGCAGTGACTCATGTGCCGTTCACCTTGTCGGCTACATCGATAAAACAACCAAAAACGGTCTTTCGGGAATCGAAAAAGCCTACAACACCTATTTAAATGAGAACAGCGGTTCCCTTTCGGTAAGCTTTGAAACCGACGCCGGCGGAAAAGCCCTGTCGGGACTCGACAAGACGATAAACGACAACAATTTCAATTCGAAAGCCGGCGTTGTGCTCACGCTCGACAAGCGAATTCAGAAGCTGACGGAAAGTGCCCTGAAAGAAAGCGCAATTCAAAGCGGGACAGCAGTGGTCATGCACGTCGGCACGGGCGAAATTTACGCCATGGCAAGTGCGCCCGAATTTAACCGGAACGATCCGTCGGAAAGCCTTTCGAGCACGCTTTCGCCGTTCGTCAATAAGGCCTTGCAATCGTATGCGGTCGGATCGGTCTTTAAGCCCCTTGTTGCCGCCGCCGCGCTTGAAAACGGGATCAGCGAAAACTATGAATATGAATGCAAAGGCTATATCGATATCGGCGAAGTCCGATACGAATGCTATGCGCACAAGGCGCACGGCAAGCAGACGATGAAAGAAGCGCTCGAAAATTCCTGCAACACCTATTTTATCAACCTGCTTGAAAAAAGCGATCCGGACTTATTGCTTTCCTTTTGCCGAAGCCTGGGCTTTTCAAGCGAAACCGTGATCGCCGACGGGATCAAAGGCGCCAAAGGAATCTTACCCGACAACAACGACTTTATCTATCCGGGGGAACGGGCCAATTTCGCGTTCGGTCAAGGCAAGCTTCTTGCCACACCGCTCCAGATGCTTAATGCCTATCATGCCCTTGCGACCGGCAACAGCGTCAGCCCGACGGTGATCCGCGGTCTTGCCGACAGCGACGGACTTGTAAGGCTTGAAAAATCGGGGAATGTCAAGAAGATTTTTACCGCTTCCACCGTCAAAAAGATGAGAGGAATGCTGTCCTCGGTCGTGGAAAACGGAAACGCAAACAAAGCCGCTTCGTCCCTCATCAGTCTTGCCGGCAAGACCGGCACGGCGCAAAGCGGTATTTTTACGGACAACGAAGAGATCTGCCGGACATGGTTTTGCGGCTTTTTTCCGTCACAGAATCCGCATTATATCGTGGTGATTTTAAACGAGGACGGAGAAAGCGGCAGTGCGGACTGTGCGCCGGTGTTCAAACGGATCTGTGAGGGAATCGTGCATGACAATGGGTAAGAAAAAGCACCTTGCAACGAAAATGCAGGGTGCTGATTATTGATGTATAAAAACTGCGAAGCAACCTACCCGCTTCGCAGTTCCATTTTATTTCAAGTCAAAATCGCTTGCCGACGGAATCAGATGATAATCGTCCTTCGGAAGCGGTGTTTCTCTCTTGTGGGCTTTTTTCGCTTCCTCACCGAGAACGGTATCGATAATTCTTTCGGTTGCGTGGCCGTCGCAGGCACTCATGAATTTCTTTCGGAAGTCCTGAACACGCTTCTTGTCGAACAGTTCGTCAATATTCTTGATATACTCAACGACCTCCGTCGTGTTCTTGACGACCGGTCCGGGAGCCAGCTCATAATAATCATAATAAAAGCCTCTCCAGTCGAAGAACTTGTCAAGGTCATGCGCCAGAAAAATCATCGGCTTTTCAAAAAGCGAATACTCAAAAACAAGCGAAGAATAGTCCGAAATACAAATATCGCTGACGCACAACAGCTCTTCAATCGTAAGCGTCTTGGTGACGTCTTTTGCAAAATCGGAGCAGTATGCACTGACTTTCGGACGCTTTCTGACAAGCGGATGATGCTTAATCAGAAGAACATATTCGTCACCCAACTCATACCGCATAAACTCATTATTGAGCACCTTCGGTGACGTTGCGCTTGCGACCCTTCCGCGGAATGTCGGCGCATAAAGGATCACCTTTTTTCCCTGTGCTTCCGGCATCACTTCATATAAGGCATCGTAAGAATGCTTGATAAATTCCTGATCGTAGAAAATATCGGTCCGGCTGCTTCCGAGCGCCTTGACGACTCCGCTTTCGGGCGTGTATCGCATGGCCTCCTCGTAAGCCCAGATAACCTCGGGGCTGCTGACGGTGACGTGGGTGTAGTTACGGTTGAACGGATACTTTTCCATCTGTTCCCGTGTGGCGCCGAAGATGGCGTCGGCCGTGCTGAAGCCGAACTTTTTGAACGCTCCGCAACCGTGCCAAAGCTGTGTAATTACGGTTTCCGGTCTTGTTTCAAAACAGCCGATTACATTGGTCGCTTCGTCCATGAAGACATATTTTGCATCGGCAATATCTTTTACAAACGCTTTACAGCGTTCCCGGTAGCCTTTACGGCTGGCAAATGTATTTCTCAGGAAATGACAATGAAGGTCAAAATCATAATTCGTGTATAAGGTATCGTACATCAGCTGAAGACTGTTTGTAAGCTTCGGAAGCCTGATTTCAACGAAAACGACCTTGTTTTCATCAACCGGCTGTTTCGAATACTTTTTATAAATCTTCGGATAGAGATATTTGAAAATATACCATCTGTAATACTTATCCGTGTGCTTTCGGAAAGATTTCTTTATTCTCTTTTTCAGCTTTCTGTAATTGCGGACAAAAAACAGATAGATCGTATAAATGAACGTACTTTGGATCAATTTCTTCAGCTTTAACATCATGCAGTCAAACATCCTTTCACATTTCCGGGAGCATATTTTCATGACCATTCTATTGTAAAACTTGCGGCTCAGGCTTTCGGATAAAGCCGATACTACACAGACTTATTTATTCTACTATGAATCATATCGGTTGTCAAGCTTTTTCTTCCGTATTAGAAATCATTTCCGACTTTTATCGGAAACAGCAAAAAGCTGCAGCCGATTTCATTGCATTTCATACGAATCATCAAAAAAATCTTATGCCCGTTTTTTATGTGGGCATAAGATTTTTGATAAATCAATACTTTCCGCGTTCGTGATAGCTTGTGTGAAGAATATGGTGCGCCTTTTCGCTGTTCGGCTCGCCGAAGTATTCCTTGTAAATCGTGTCGATAACGGGAGACTCGTCCGAACGGTGGTATTTAAGCGATGCGTCCTCAGTGTAAAGTGCCTTTGCCCGAAGTTCAACGACCGGATAGGTGTTTCTCGTCGCGTCACGCTGAATGGGCTGACCGCCGCCGTTGATACAGCCGCCGGGACAAGCCATAATTTCGATAAACTGATACGGTGCCTCGCCGTTTTTAACCTGTTCACAAAGAACTCTTGCGTTCTTCAGTCCGCTGGCAACGGCAACTTTAACTTCCTTGCCGCCGATGGTGTAGGTTGCACTCTTGATGCCTTTCATGCCTCTGACCTGCTCAAAGCTCGGCTCGGGCGTTGCGCCGTCAAGAACGAAAGCCGCCGTACGAAGTGCCGCTTCCATAACGCCGCCGGTTGCGCCGAAGATGACGCCTGCGCCCGAAGCGATATCGAACGGAGAGTCGAATTCTTCGTCCTGAAGGGAGTTAAAGTTGATTGCCGCACCCGAAATCATCTGCGCAAGCTCTCTTGTGGTAAGAGCAACGTCAACGTCCGCAATCATTTCGTCTCTTGTGACCTCAAATTTCTTGGCGGTACAGGGAATAACGGAAACGACAAAAAGATCCTTCGGGTCGATGCCGTTCTTTTCGCAGTAATAAGACTTGAGAAGAGCACCGAACATCTGCTGGGGCGACTTGCACGACGAAACATTCGGCAAAAGCCCGGGATAGTTGTGCTCGCAGAATTTTACCCAACCCGGACAGCAGGAGGTAAACATCGGAAGCGTTCCACCGTTCTTGATGCGGTCAAGAAGTTCGTAAGCTTCCTCCATAATCGTCAGGTCGGCGGTGACGTCCATATCGAAAACAGCGTCTGCGCCGAGTCTTCTGATTGCGCCCGGAATCTTCTTTTCTACATTCGTTCCGATCGGAAGATCAAATTCTTCGCCTAAGGTTGCTCTGACCGCCGGAGCGGTAAAGAATACAACCTTTTTCGTCGGGTCGGCAATCGCCTCCCATACATCGGGAATACTGCTCTTTTCGTAAAGGGCACCCACAGGGCAGGAAACGATGCACTGACCACAGCCGACACAGGAGGTGTTCTGAAGCTGAATATCGAACGCACAGCCGATGGTCTTGTTGTGACCGCGCTGTCTCGGTCCGATAACCGAAACCGACTGATGGTCACAGGCGGCAACACAGCGCATACAGTGAATACATTTATTGTTGTCTCTTACCAGGTAAGAGGAAGAAAGGTCAATTTCCTGTAATTTTTCGGTGTCGGGGAATCTGTCCTCGTCAACGCCGTAGTCCTTACAGAGCTTCTGAAGCTCACAGCGGCTTGAACGCACACAGGAAAGACATTTTTTGTGATGCTCCGACAAAAGAAGCTCAAGCGTCGTCTGTCTTGACTGGCGGACCTTCGGCGTGTTTGTCCACACTTCAAGTCCTTCGGCGACGGGATATACGCAGGAGGCAACAAGGCTTCTTGCGCCCTTGACTTCAACAACGCATACACGACACGCGCCGATGCAGTTGATTTCTTTCAGATAGCAAAGAGAGGGAATGTCGATTCCGGCGAGTTTTGCCGCATCCATAATCGTCATGCCTTCTTCGGCTTTTACGGGAATACCGTTAATTTTAAGCGTAACCATTTGTCTGCTCCTCCTTATTTCTTCGAAATTGCGCTGAAGTGGCAGTTTTCCATGCAAAGTCCGCAGTGAATGCATTTCGCCGGATCAATGACGTGGGGTTTCTTAACGCTGCCTCTGATGGCGCCGACCGGACAGTTGTGCATACAAAGCGTACAGCCCTTGCACTTGTCGGGGTCGATTTCAAAAACAAGAAGAGCGTTGCAGACGTGAGCGGGACACTTCTTTTCTTTTATATGAGCCAGATATTCGTCATAAAAGGCGTTCATCGTGGAAAGAATCGGATTTGCCGCCGTCTGACCGAGCGCACAAAGAGACGAGTTCTTCATGTGGTTGGAGAGTTCCTTGATCTTGTCAAGATCTCCAATCGTACCCTTGCCCTCCGTGATACGGGTCAGGTAATCGAGAAGCTTCTTTGTTCCGATACGACAGGGTGTACATTTGCCGCAGCTTTCGTCAACGGTAAACTCCAGATAGAACTTCGAAATATCGACCATGCAGGTATCCTCGTCAAGAATAATCATACCGCCCGAGCCCATCATGGAGCCGATTTCAATCAGATTGTCGTAGTCAATGGGGACATCCATATATTCGGCACTGATACAGCCGCCGGAGGGACCGCCGGTCTGCGCCGCCTTGAACTTCTTTCCGTTCGGTACACCGCCGCCGATCTCCTCGACAATTTCGCGGATCGTTGTACCCATCGGCACTTCAACAAGACCGACGTTGTTGATTTTTCCGCCGAGAGCGAATACCTTGGTACCCTTGGACTTGTCCGTGCCGATGGAAGAATACCACTTCGAGCCGTTCAGGATAATCGGCGCGATATTGGCGTAGGTTTCCACATTATTGAGAATGGTCGGTTTGCCGAAAAGACCCTTGATGGCCGGGAACGGCGGTCTCGGTCTCGGCTCACCTCGGTGACCTTCAATGGAAGTCATAAGGGCCGTTTCCTCGCCGCAGACAAAAGCGCCTGCGCCAAGACGGATATCTATATCAAATTCAAAGCCGGTGCCTAAAATATCTTTGCCTAAAAGACCGTATTCCTTCGCCTGCTCAATGGCGATACGAAGTCTTTCAACAGCAATCGGATACTCCGCGCGAACGTAAACATATCCCTGCTTTGAGCCGATTGTATAACCGGCAATCGCCATCGCTTCAATCAGTGCGTGCGGGTCACCCTCAAGTACCGATCTGTCCATGAATGCACCCGGGTCACCCTCGTCGGCGTTACAGCAGACATATTTTGTGTCGTTGTCCTGCGCCATGGCAAAAGCCCATTTGCGTCCCGTCGGGAAGCCGGCGCCGCCGCGGCCTCTGAGTCCTGCGGCAAGAAGCTCGTCGATGACGTCCTGCGGCTTCATAGTAGTCAGCACCTTGGCAAGTGCCTGATAAGCGTCGCAGGCAATCGCTTCTTCAATATTTTCCGGGTCGATGACACCGCAGTTACGAAGGGCAATTCTCATCTGCTTTTTATAGAACGGTGTTTCCGAAAGCGGAATCGAAGTGCCGTCGGTATGTACGGTTTCGGCATAAAGATATTTGTTGACGGGATGACCGCCGGGAATAAGATGCGTCGAAACAATTTCGGGCACCTCGGCAGGGGTTACCTGGCTGTAAAACGAGCCTTCGGGGTAAACAATCATGATAGGACCCAAGGAGCAAAGACCGAAACAGCCCGTTCTTACAACAAGAACATCCTCGATGCCGTTGTCTTTCAGCGATTCTTCAAGGGCGGCAATGACCTTCTTTGAGCCGGACGAAGTACATCCCGTACCGCCACAGACTAAAACCTGCTTTCTGTAATCCGTATTTTCGGCAAGCTTTGCGCCCTCCTCGGCGACAAGCTTACGCACCATGATCAGATCATAATGCTTCGCTTTGATTCCGTTAAGCCTCTCAAGCGTCATTTTCTTCACCGTCCTTCATGTATTCGTCAAGGATTTTGTCAACCTTATCCGGGTCAAGCTTTCCGTAAACCTCGTCATTGATCATCATAACGGGAGCAAGTCCGCACGCACCGACACAGCGGCACGAATCCAGGCTGAAAAGCCTGTCCTCGGTACATTCCCCGTTTTGGATTCCGAGCCGTTCCTCGATTCTCTTGAGCACCTTGTCAGCACCTTTAACGTAGCAAGCTGTTCCGAGACAGACCGAAATACGGTACTTACCGGTCGGCTTGAGCCGGAACTGACTGTAAAACGTGGCAACGCCGTAAACCTCCGAAAGCGAAATTCCGAGTTCTTCGGCAATTGCTTTCTGAACCTCGAGCGGCAGATAGCCGAAAATTCCCTGCGCCTCCTGCAAAACAGGCATCAGACAGCCGGGAACGTCCTTGTACTTTTCAATAACCTCTTTGAATTGTGCAAGCTGCTCAGGTGTTTCACCGATATTGAATGTATACATGAGCAAAAATCCTTTCCTATGTAAATTTTCATATACTTATCATTAATTTTTTACATATCTGTAAAATTATACAGAAAACGCCTGCAAAAATCTACTGTTTTTAACAAAAAATTAAGCTTTCGTTATTTTGGCGGGTTTTCTCCGTTATTTTTGAACAAATTCGCCAAAAATCGCCCGATCTCAGCCGTATAACAGCCAATCAGATCTGTATTTTTTCACAGAATATAAAAAAACCGTGCTTCACTTTTCGTAAAACACGGTTGTTCTGTTGGGCTTCACTGAATATCCTTTAAAAAAGAGTCGATAAGTAAGCCATATTGGAATAGTAGTAATATGCGTTCCCTTCGTCCATAATCTCATCGAGCAGCTCGGTCCATAAGCCGAACCCGAAAAAGCCTGCAATAACAGCAAAAATACTCGAAAGAATGCTCAGCGAAGCAATCACGATACCGGCAATTCCGAGTCCTTTTGACATTCTGCCGGCGCTGTCGGCAATCACGCCGATGCCGTTAAAGCGGGATTTATCGTATTCGTTGAACTTCATAAGCGCGATAACAGCAAGAATAATCGCAATCGGATTCATGGACAGAATGCTCAATATAATCGAAACAATCGGGATCACATTCGTGTACACCTTTGCGGGGGCGTAGCCCTGCGGTCTGTCGTACGGCGTGTTGTACGGCATACCGTAATTAAAACCGGGCTGTCCGTTGCCTGTGTTTCCGGGGGCACCGTTATAGCCGGCAGAATTGTTGTTGGGCGGCATATTGTTAGCGGGTGTTTCCATCGGCGCTCCGCAATTATTGCAGAATCTTGCATGATCGTCATTCATATAATTACATTTTTTACAGTACATCGTTTTCAACCTCCCTTTTCACTATACTATTATACTATTGTTTCTTCTTAAAATATAACTTAGGGAAACCGCATATCAAAGTGTATGCTGTCATTTATTCAGAGTTTACTTAGCTTTCAAGGCAAATCAATTTTCATCAAGATTCAGCAATTGTCTGATGCCCTCTCTGGTGGCGAATCTCTTATAGTGGTTGATTAAATCGGGAATCCGCTTTGTCCCCTTGGGATTCCATTTTTCCCGAAGAGCCATGGTGATACCGGTTTCGGCAAGTATCGCTCTCGCCTTTTCCGCTCTTTCCTCGAAGCTTTTGTAATTTCGTTTGGCGGCGTTTGTCCAACCGATTTCGGCAACTGCCATCATTCTCGGGAAACACATAAAGCAAAGACGGTCAAAATTTTCGACAAACTCCGTCCAGATCGGCGTTTCCACACCGACGACGTTGCTTCTTCCCGTTTCGTCAAGCCCCTCAAGATTCGGGTCAAAGCGGTACGTCTTTTCAAGCGGGGTCATGCCGTAGGGATAGTCAAGATAATACGAGAAAAAGTCCTCGACAATGATTTTTCCGCCCGCATTCGCCCATTTTTCGCTTCTGTGCTCCTTATCCATCCAGTCGGCAACGATTACGTCTTTGTCGAGCATACCGCTGTTAAGGCTCTCATTCCAGGCGATGCACTTTTTCCCTTTTTCCGCCATGTGCTTGACAATGCGGTTTACAAAGTAGCCCTGAAGCTGTTCGGAGTCCCTGAGATGCTCGTCTTTGATTCTCTTCTGACAGTCGGGACACTCGTTCCAGCGATCCTTCGGTGCTTCGTCGCCGCCGATATGGAAGTATTCATACGGGAAAAGCTCGCTCACCTCATCAAGAAGCTTAAAACAAAACTCGAACGTTTCCTCTCTTCCGGCGCACAGGATGTCCTTATGCACGCCCGGTCGTGTCTCTACCGGAATTTCCTTTTTGCGGCAGGAAAGCGACGGATAGGACGAGAGAATCGCAATCGTATGGCCCGGCAGATCAATTTCGGGGATTACATCAATAAACCGTTCCCGGCAGTATTCCACGATTTCTTTGATCTGTGCCTTTGTATAATACCCGCCGTAACGGTCGGTATTCGTTGAGCCGAAACCGTGACCGTTCCGCCATGAACCGTGCGCGTTCAGCTGAGGAAACTCCTCGCTTTCGATGCGGAAGCCCTGATCGTCGCAAAGATGCCAGTGAAAAACATTGAACTTGAAAAGGGCGGCGGCGTCTATGTAGGTCTTGATTTCGTCAACGGTCTGCATATGCCGTGCCGAATCAATCATAAACGCACGGTAAGAATATCTCGGCTTATCCTTTATCACCAGGCAGGGCACCGTGTCTTTCAGGAATGACAGCTGTTTCAGTGTCTTCTTCGCATAAAAGAAGCCCTTCTCGCCTTTTGCGGTGACACAAATTCTTTCTTTCGTGATTTCAAGATAATATTCCTCGTCTTCGAGTGCTTCATTCTTTATGAATCCGACACCCTTTTCCCGGTACGATCTTTCTCCCCCGGTAACGGCAAGGTAATTCGGTTTCGGTATTACGTTTATCATGGTTTTCCTCCGTAAATTCTCCGTTTTGTACGGACAGTAAGTGTTTGCTTTCTTATTATATATCACCCGGTCATTCTTTGCAACAAAAAAGCATATTTATTTTGCACCCGTTAATAGAATGATAAAAAGGGTGTGAAACCATGAAAAATATTGCCGGACTTCTACTCGGAATCGGTCTGTTTCTTTTCGGAATCGAAATGATGCAGGAAACCGCCGAAAGCCTTTACAGCGAAAAGATGAAAAAAGTCATCGGATCTCTCACGGGAAACCGGATCAGATCCGCCCTGACGGGGGCGGCGGTCACGGGCGTCATTCAAAGCTCTTGCGCAACGACGGTCATGACCTTAGGGTTTATTACCTCGGGGATGATGACGCTCGAAAACGCCGTCGGGGTCATTATGGGGGCAAACATCGGCACAACGGTGACAAGCCTTTTGTTGAGCTTTCATATTTCGTCACTTGCTCCCTTTGCGGTCTTTCTCGGTGCTTTTATCCGCCTGTTTTCAAAAAGCGGAAAATTACGCATTGTTTCGATTTTTCTCGTTGCGTTCGGGCTGATGTTCGGCTCGATGAGCATTATGGAAAGCTCGATGACTCATTTTTCGGGTGACGTCGAGCAGCTGATCGGCAACGGACTCGGAAAAACAAAAAGTCTTTTGCTCGGCTTTCTCGTTACGGCCGTCATGCAAAGCTCTTCGGCAACGGTCGGCATCTTACAGACAGCTGCAAAAGCCGGACTTGTCACAACGACGGACGCGGTTTTTATGATTTTCGGACAGAATATCGGCGCAGTTGTCCCGACGCTTTTAGCGTCCTTGGGTTCGGACAGAAAAGCAAAACAGGCGGCGGTCATTCATCTGCTTTTCAATCTCATCGGAACGGCGCTTTTCGTTCTGATTTCGCTTTTCACGCCATACTGCAGTCTGCTTGACAAAATCACCGACCCGAAAATGCGCATCAGCATGGCACATATTATCTTTAACGTTGTTTCAACCTTTGTCCTGCTCCCGTTTTCGAATCCTCTTGTCAGAATATCCGACAAGGTGGTGAGCCGAAATTCACCCTGATTTTTGTGTAAAATCAACAAGATAAGCGGCGAAAAATATCGAATTTTACCATATACTCGATTGACAAATCGGGAAAAATCATGTACTATAATAATTGAAAAAGCAAAGGCGCTTTCCACCAAGGGTGGAGAGCGTCCTTTAATTTATGTACAGCAGACATTCCGTTTGCTGTCGGAGGTGACTATATGGAAAGAATACAAAAAGGTCTTTATGACAGTGCCTTTGAGCACGATGCATGCGGTATCGGCGCCGTGATCAGCATTGACGAAACGAAAAGCCATAAGGTTGTGGACGATGCACTGAAAATCGTCGAAAAGCTTGAGCACCGTGCCGGCAAGGACGCCGCAGGAGAAACCGGTGACGGTGTCGGTATCCTGCTTCAGATCTCGCACAAATTTTTTTCCCGTGTTGCAAAAGAGAAAGGCATTGAAATCGGCAAAGAAAGAGAATATGCCGTCGGTATGTTCTTTTTCCCGACACAGACACTGGCGAGAAATCAGGCGAAAAAGCTTTTCGAGGTTATTGCAAAACGTGAGGGCTTAGAGCTTCTTTTCTGGCGTACCGTGCCCGTATGCACCGAGGTGCTCGGTGAAAAAGCGAAAAGCTGTATGCCGTATATCGAGCAGGTTTTCATCAAAAAGCCCGATAACTGCAAAACCGATCTCGACTTCGAAAGAAAGCTTTATATCGCACGGCGTGTTTTTGAGCAAAGTACGGATAACATCTATATCCCCTCTCTTTCGTGCCGTACGATTGTTTATAAGGGTATGTTCCTTGTGCATCAGCTTCGCAAGTTCTACTGTGATCTCCAGAGTGAGGACTATGTTTCGGCAATTGCTCTTGTCCACTCGCGGTTTTCGACCAACACCAACCCGAGCTGGGAACGGGCGCACCCGAACCGCTATATTCTTCATAACGGCGAAATCAACACCATCCGGGGCAACATCGACCGTATGCTTTCGCGCGAGGAAACGATGGATTCTCCGCTTTTGCGTGATGATATGGACAAGGTTCTGCCCGTTGTTGACACGTCCGGCTCCGACTCGTCCATGCTTGACAACACGATTGAATTTCTTGTCATGAACGGTATGCCGCTGCCGCTTGCAATGATGATTGTCATTCCCGAGCCGTGGCGCAACGTCAAGAACATGAGCGTCGAGAAACGGGCGTTTTACGAATACTATTCAACCATGATGGAGCCGTGGGACGGTCCTGCCGCCATTCTCTTTTCCGACGGCGACGTTGTGGGTGCAACACTCGACCGAAACGGTCTTCGTCCGTCACGGTACTATATCACTTCGGACGGCTATCTTGTTTTGTCCAGTGAGGTCGGCGTACTCGACTTCGACGAAAGCAAGGTCATCAGAAAATCCCGCCTTGAGCCGGGCAAAATGCTTCTTGTTGACACCAAGCAAAAGCGAGTCATCGACGATGAGGAGCTCAAGCAATACTTCGCAAGCCGAGAGCCGTACGGCGAATGGGTGGACGCAAACCTTGTCCACTTAAGCGATCTTCCGATTCCGAACGTCAAGGCGCACACGCACACACAATCCGAACGTGACCTTTTATATAAGGCTTTTGGCTACACCTACGAGGACGTGAAAA
>JALEYA010000210.1 GCA_022779945.1 Oscillospiraceae bacterium
TTCGCCCTTGAGCATTCCGTCAATCTCACTTCTGTCGAACGTGTCTGAAATATTGCTACAGACATTGGTATAAAACAGCATCGGGTCGGTAATCTTGTAAGAATAAACGCCGTTACAGCGAAGATCAACCGAAAGCCGGAAGCCCATTTCCTCGTCAACAACCCGGAATGGAATCGGGCTTGCCGTACCGAATTTGTTGTCGCCGATTTCCTTGGTGTTGAAGTAGTAAACGCGCTGATCCTTGGGCGCTTCACCGCCGTAGGTGAAACGCTTTCCGATATTGCGGAAAGTATCTTTTATGCTGTCCTTGAGCGAGCCGGAAAAAATGCTCGGCTCGGTGGAGGCATCGTATGTAAATTCGCCCGGCTCGGCGCAAAGCTCAACAACCTTGCCCTGCTCGACGATCATCATACACTGTCCTTCGTTGACAACGATTCCCGAACCGTTGCTGATGATGTTTTCGTCGCCCTTGTAATTGGACGAACGGCCCGTGATTTTCTTTTGACCTTTTGCGACAAGCGTTTCTTTATTGAGTGCGTCACAGTAAAAATACTCTTTCCACTGGTCGGCAAGAACGCCGCCCGCCGCACCGGTAATTGCTTTAATAAGACCCATATATCATTTCTCCTTCGTATATAAATCGGCATAAACTGCCGTTGATTTATTATAAGACAGATTAAGTGAATTGTAACTATGTTTTTATCTCATGGTATTCGTGACATAAAGCGTATAACTTTTGCCGTTGCCCGGATATTGATAAGGTACGGTGTGACCTCTGTCCATGTAAGCCAAAAGCACCTGCGAATCGTTCACGGTAAATCCCCGGTCAGGCGGCAGTTTCAGTTCCGTATGCTTCACGGTTTTGTTGTTGCCTTTCGACTTTTCGGCAACAACCGTGACGGTTTTCTTTCCGGATTTCCCTTATGAAATAACTTTTATGCAATTTCATTATAAATCACGCCGGATAATTTCACACCCTACATTTGTAGGGCAAATTGTAAATTTTTGTCAATTTTTCCTGTCACCCTACATTTGTAGGGTGTAAAAAATTTCCTGTCGTTTTATAATTACGGTGTAAGGAATTCTCTGCCTTATACTATATTATAACGAAAGGGAGATTACCTATGAAAAAAACAATTTCTCTGGTTCTGGCGCTTCTTATGGCTTTCTCAGTCGTGTTCGCCGTACCGTTCGCGGCAAGTGCTCAGGAATGCGCATGGACACTTTATGTTAACGGTCAGCCGTATTCAACAAGTGCCTCATACTATGTGTCCGGTCAGTTGAAAATGATCGGCACAACCGTTTATCTCAACGGCTTCACGGGTAACACCATAGAAGCGATACCCGGTGGGTCCTACGGTGATGATGACGCACCTGTTCTTAACATCGATGTTACCGGCACCTGTACACTTTTCGGCGGTACACTCGATGACGGTACCTACGGCGCTCTTTACGCAGAACCCCGGGCAGGCGGAGCCGGTAAAGACAGCCGAGTTTATGTTAGAAGCACAAACAACGGAACGCTGAATATCACAAAGAGAGATAATTCGTATTCACAGTCTTCCTCCACGCCGAAAGCCTATCATGCTGTTTCGGCTGATGAGGTTGTACTCGGCGGCACCTTAAACCTCAATATTACGACCGAGCTTTACGGTGTCGGAACGGAAGCGTCCCCGAAAGAGGTTTGCGGAATCAGCGCAAGTTCGCTGATAGCGATTTCAAACAAGGGTATCAATAATATCAACGTTTCTGCCGGATCGACATTGATCCCCAGACCCAGCGGCATTGTCAGTGAATATCCGTCATACGCAAAAGTATACGGTATTTACTCAAAAGGCGGCACTACCGGAGTCGGGATTGGCGGCGCGGGCGGCTACACTTCTATTGACATTTCAAAAACCAATTCAAAAATTCCGGGAAGCCTTTGTATTGAATCCGTCAATACCATTCGCCTTTCTGACTACCGTTACGCCGTCTATCTCAATGCCGGTAAATATACGGTATCATCCCCGGAAACAATCACCAATGCGGTCAATCTGAAACTATTTGCGGCTGATCTGGATGACTTCCACTACGCAGCCTATCTCCCCAAAGACATCACCAGCAATACCGCCTTGAAAGAAATCAAAGCCAAAGATGTTATTTCAAGCAAGCTTTATAAAATCGGAGAGACACCGAAGAACGATACCAATTATCGAAGTGCGGGTAGCTGTTATGTCCGGAGCTTTGTCAAACAGACATTGAACTTATCAAACAATGCGTTCTATAACTTTGATACGTTTGTTGATGATATCTCCTATGTATATTTCAATAATTTTGTTCCCAAGGCCGGTTATTGGTGTTCTGCCGTATCAAATGTCAGTTTAGACATAGATTCGATACAATCGGAATGCAGCTTACCGACAAAGCCGGGTATGGCGCAATATATATACGCAACAGCCTCCAATATTCCTCGATATATTGTCGGCTATGTCTATGACGGTCCGAAGGTTCAGTCCTATGCTTCTGACAGTACCGTTGATGCAGTCGGCGTTGTTAATTTCAACGTAGCACCCACGGGAAGCGACGAAGGATATACCTATCAATGGGGTTACGGCGACAGCTTCACGGAGATCACCGACTCGGTGAATGTCACCGGCGCCAAGACCAAGACGCTGACGATTACCGGTACGGCTTCCAACCCGAACTGTTCCCTTCCGTTCAACGGTCAGGCAATTGTTTGTAAGGTATCGAACGTATACGGAACATACACAACAGAACCCGCAGTTCTCACAGTCAAGCACAGTAAATCCGGTGATTATACCTCGGATCAGGAAAACCATACATATCAGTGCTATTGCGGCGAAGTGATTCCGGAAAAACACACCGCAAAAACAACTACAACCAAGGCAACCCTTACAGCCGACGGAAAAACCGTTACAACCTGCACCGTATGTGAAAAAACCATCAAAACAACCGTTATCCCCAAGGTTGGCTCCATCAAGCTTTCCGCCACGAAATACAACTACGACGGAAAAGCGAAGACCCCGACGGTAACCGTTGCGGACAGCGACGGCAAGACAATCGCCGCAGCAAACTATACCGTTGCCTATGAGTACAATACCAATGCCGGAACCGCTTCTGTCACCGTTACGTTCAAAGGTGACTGTTATACCGGCTCAAAGACGCTCAGCTTCAGCATTCTTCCCGGCGTCACAACCAAGCTGACAGCGACTCCGACATCAACCACCGTCAAGCTTTCGTGGAATGCCGTTCCCGGCGCCACCGCTTACAGAGTATTCCTTTACAACACTTCCACCAAAAAGTACACCACCCTCAAGAACACCACCGCAACCTCTTACACCGCTACGGGACTGAAGAACGCAACCGCCTACAAGTTTGCCGTCAGGGCATACGCTTCCGGCGTCTGGGCGGACAGCTTCAAGACCGTTACGGCAACAACCTGTCCGGGTGTGACAAGCAAAATCGTGACCGCTTCCTCCGCTTCGGCAATCAAGCTGACCTGGAAAGCTGTTCCCGGCGCTACCGGCTACCGTGTCTTCCTTTACAACACCTCCACCAAGAAATACACCAAGCTGAAGGACACAACCGCAACCTCCTACACCGCCTCCAAGCTCAACAGCGGCACGAACTACAAGTTTGCCGTAAAAGCTTATAAGATCATTGACGGCAAGGTTTACTGGGCCGACAGCTATAAGGAAATCACGGCTACCACAAAGCCCGGCACGCCGACCCTCAAGGTCACAGCCGGATCCAAGAAAGCCACGCTTTCCTGGAACAAGCAGACGGGTGCATCCGGTTATGTTGTATACATGGCAACTTCCAAAACCGGCAAGTACAGCAGAGTTGCGGTTGTCAAGGGCGGCTCGACCGTAAAATACACCAAGACCGGTCTTACAACAGGCAAAACCTATTATTTCAAGGTTGCCGCCTATAAGACCGTCAGCGGAAAGAACATCTACGGTTCGTTCTCAACCGTGAAATACGCAAAAATCAAATAACAGATTCTCTCTTACTCCCTATATCAGCAAAAGCAGGACAGTCAATCGGCTGCCCTGCTTTGCATTGTATTCTTTTTAATTTTTGATTATTCCCGATTTTCCGTCCGTCTGTCCAGAATGACAATGCCGCTTTCCCTTGCCTTTACGGCAAGCTCCGTCCGGGAACGAAATCCGGTCTTTTCAAGCATTGTCTGTATGTAGTCACGCACGGTATTCTTTGACATTCCGAGCCTTTCCCCGATTTGCAAGTTGGTGTCACCGCTTGTCAGCTCCCGAAGTACATCAAGCTCACGCTCGGTAAAATTACGGCTGTCGGTCAACCCGAAATCCACAACCGGCGTGCAGTCCGGATAAACCGACTCCCCTGCCATGGTTCTGTCCATAAGCTCAAGAATCGTCTGTTCGCTGATTTCCTTGTACCAGAAGCTGTCAGCGCCGGCGGCTTTCGCACGTTTGATATAGGAAACCTCCGGCATGGAAGTAACAATGATGATTTTAATTTCGGGGTGCTTTTCTTTGATGCGTCTCGCCGCTTCGAGTCCGCTTGCGTTCATCTGCGTACAGATATCCATCAAAATCAGGTCAATTCTCGATTTTTCGCAGTATATATCCGCCATATCGGCATTTTTGATTGAGTAAACAAGCCGATAATCCGGACTGTTTTGGACAAATGCTTCAAACAGCTGTCTCGGCATTGCCTGATCTTCAACTACCATTACTTTAACCATCATATCGCCTCCGCTGCTTTGATATTTTCAGCCGCAAAACAAATTGCGGCGTACCGACAATTTCCATTTTTCCGCCCTCATCCTCTACGCTTTTGCGAAGTGAGGACAAGCCGCCGCCCTCGGTGATTTCGTCTTCGGGCGGTGTACCGTTGTTTTTGTATTCGACAGTATAACCGTCCCGATCCGAGAAAGCAACAATTGTAAGCACCGTTGCACCGGCATGGCGCACCGCATTGGTGATACATTCTCTCGCCGCACACATCACGAGACGCATCGCACGGTTGTCATTTTTCGGCAGATCGCCTTTTACCGTAAGCGTGATTCCCATAATCTGCGCCGCCTCATAAAGACTGTCAAGCGCTTCGTCCTCAGGCGGTTGTTCGGCTTCTCTTCTCAGCAGCGCGATATTGCTGTTGAACATATCAAGAAGCGTTTTCCGGCTGATTGCCTCCTCGCCCGTCTCAATATACCGCCTTGCGGCAATCAGAGTATTTCCGAGGCGGTCGTGAATACTCACCTTTGCGGCAAGAATCTCTCTTTCCCGTGTAATATCCGAAACATTTTCACTAAAAAGAATCAGCCGTTTTTTTATCGCTTCCAACTCAGCGTTATTCTCCATAAGACGACGGCTGAGCGCATACTGTTCGGTGATATCCGACGCCGAAAGCTCAAACACCGGCTTTTTTCCCGAAATGATTTCCTTCCTTGAAAAGCATCGGACCTCTCCGCTTTCAAGAAGGATAATCGGCTCACTTCCGCTTTTTATGACCGTATTGCCCGGCATGACTTCTCCGCCGGAAAGCTTTTCCCAAAAATCGCTTGCATTCAGAAGCGGTTCGCCCGTAATACTGCGGCAAAGTCTTTCCATGCTGTGATTGACAAGCTTCGGTCTTCCGTTTTCATCATAACAGCAGATTCCCGTTGTAAGCCGGTCCGCTCCCTGTTTGATTGACATCGGGGAAATCTTGGTTTTGCGCCGGAAATTGACCCGATATACGGCAAAGCAAACAGCCGACGCCTGAAAAACGAGTAAAACAAAAATTATCGCCGACGGCAAACCGCAAAGGGCTTCGATAATCGGCAAGGTTGCCACGCCGACTTCTTTATGTCGGAAGCCATCGGACAGAACGATCAGACAAGCCAAAGAAACGGCAAACAACAGAACATTGAAAAAAGTATCCGCTTTTTCAGTTTTATAAATCAGGCAGATAATCAGGCAATAGATTTCCGCCAACACAATAAGAATCAGCAAAATCTGCACAGCCGACTGCGCAAAAACCGAAAGCGCAAAAAAACCGGTCATCCGCTTTCCCCTCCCCGCGGTAGGAAAAGACGTACAAACAAAGTACCGTCCTCCTGCGCTATATTCATTTTTCCGCCGCAAGCGTTGAGACTTCTCCGGCATTTTTCACTGAGCGTAATCGGGACACCGCCGTCCAAATTAAGCTTAACAAAAAGCGAGCCCTCTTCGGCAAAAATATCCGCCATCACCGCCGTAAGGCTGCCGAGTCCCGCTTCAATCCAGAGCTGCCAAATGTCAAAAGCAAGAAGAATATGCTCCGACAAAGCGGCACAGTCGCCGCTGAAATTAACAAAGCCTGAAACGGCGCAAAGCTTGACATATTCCACTGATTCTCTGACGCTCAGATAAAGCTCTCTTGCATCTATGTATTTACAGCTATCGGCAAGCAAGGCAAGGTTTGCCCGCCTTTTGACATAGCAATTCAGTACGCAGACAAGGCGGATTTTCTTTTCAAAGTCATCATCGTTTTCAAGAAGTCTTGCAATTTCGTCAAGCTGCGGCTTTAAAAGCACGGCAATATTATCGTATAAACGGTTTTGCTCTTCAAGCCGGGATTTTTGCTCCTTGATTTCGTTTTCCGCACGAAGCAGATCGCTTTCTTCACACAGCCGTTCTCCGATCTCCCTGAGCTCGCGGTTCATCTCGTTGACAGCGGTCAGATCCTCTGTCCAGAAAATATTGCCGCCGCTGACGGAATTTGAATGTAAGACAGTGTTTTTCGAAATCAGTACGGAGCCTTTTTTCGCTTGCTCCATCTGCTTTTCCGTGATATTTAAGGCAATTTTTGACCGATAAACAACCTTGTTCTTATTGTCCGCAATCTGCGCCGGAAGACCGGATTCCGAGAAGTATTCACTGTACCCGGTGTTACAAGGAATCAGACCGATCACAATACAGCTTTCCCAGATTGCGGTCAGGATGAAACAATGAATCTCAGGCAATTTGAAAACGGAATAAATTCCTGCTATGGGTTCATAAGCAAGAAAAAGAACCAGAAGCGTTCCGATTGGAAGCCATATAAACGGCAGCCAGACCCTGCGTTTGATGCTTGCCACCCGGCATTTGTACCAAAGCATGATAATACTTGCTAAAATAAAGAAATAAATCCATGCCGTAACCGCATAGAACAAAAAGCCGTATGAATAATCACTTCCCCAGTCCACCATGCCCTCACGAAACCGAAAAGCAAGCTGATGATAATCGTTGGTAAGAATTCCGACACCAAGTACAGCACCGGCAGCAAAAGCAATTATCCATTTCTTTGACAGTCTGCGGTCTTCCGGCAGTCCGACGGTGCAGGCCGTCATAAAAGAAATCAGCGGTGCAAAAATCTGAGGCAGATAATAGCTGTACCACAAAAACCTTGCAAGCGTCTGCTGATTCACGCTGATAAATCTGTATTTTACGGTTCGGGTTAATATGTAAAGCAGGAAAAACGCCGCCATCGAGAGCAGCATTTTACATATCCTGTCCGAGATAAAGCGCCTTTTAACGAAAACCGCCCAGCTTAATATCAGCCCCATGTAAATGAAAGTCGTCGTAACAAAAGCTAATGAATCTATCAACGGGATTGAAGTATTGACTGTGTGCATAAGACCGGCAAACACAAACAGGCACAATGCAGTCACGGAAGGAAAGCTGTCAACGGTTTTCTTTCTCATCATATGCATCATCGCCTCTTTCCTGTACTGATTTCCCGGATATTATAACACAAACAAGGTCTTTTACACAAGTTCGGTTTCGCCCCGCATATAGCGGTGGCTTATTGGAGTTTACTCGCCTTCAGGCTCAGAATCCAAAAATGCGTGTGTATTTCCCAGATTAAATTTCAAACTGTTTGCCGCAACACCGACAAGTCCGTGTATAGTACGCTTTGCGCTTCACCTGGAGTAGTATACTAAAAATCACCCCGACACTTCCTGCTGAAATGTCGGGGGTTCGGATTTTATTTACCCAGGCTGATTTCGCCTTTAAGAAGTTTTGCGAAAAATTCAAATAAAGTGGTAAGCCACTTGATAAAGGCTTTGAGTTTTGACCCGTTGGTAGGCTTCTGCTCTGCTGTATGCAGCCAGTCAAAATCCGCCATGTTTTCCTCTGTCATATTAGCCAGATATCCGGTGGAGGTTGTAGATCCGTCACAATATACAGAGAATCGTGCCAGATTTCTATCATTCGCGGATGCCGTCACATTCTCATATCTGAAGAAGTATGTTGCAATTTTTTCAAAAGGCATACCGGGATCATGATGGCAATTTTTCACTATCCAGGTAGTCTCAGGGAAAGCACAGGTTGAAGTATCGACCATCTTATCGGGAGAGATATAGTCACCTAAACCGGCATCCACTTTTTCTTGCACATATTCATCGGAAAGAGGGGTAAAAGCGTTTACCGTTGTTGCACCGAAAGATGCGTCCTGTAAACTTACAAGAGCGTCGCTGAGATCATCTGAGCTTTCCATATAAGGAACACCCACATATCCATATCTTGCAAGAACACCGACTTTGATGCCGTAATCTTGACTGATTTTTTTATAGAACCCGGGAAGGTCTTTTTGTACATGCTCTCTGTAATAAAGAATTTTCTCAATAAGGCCTGCATTTTCCTGTCTCTCTTCACTGCCTTCGGGACCAAAGACGAGATTAAGAGCCGTGTCCATATCTTCTTCATACACACTGACCCAACTGTTCGGATAAGTTGCATAACCCGTAGCCAAGACAATCGCAGGAATAAATTCCTGATAAAGGTGTGTGTATAAATTCTCAAAACCGCCTAAAACAGTGTCGACAACACCGAGCTGGGTTAAGAGATCCATCGTTCTGCCCACAAATTCCGAGGCAAGCTCAGATAAGGTATACCCTGCGCCAAAGCCTGTTTCGCCGCAGTATTCAAGCTGTTTTAAGTAAGTCTGCATAACCTTGGCATCCAGCTTGATTTTGCCGCTGAAAGTGTCGCTTAAATAAGCACAGCCGTTTGAAAGAACATCGGAATAAAATGCCTTTTTCACGTGACCTAAATGTCCGTATCTTTCAAGGTAAGCATTCAGCAACCCACCGCCCATACATCTGCTGCTAAGACAAACCTGAGAAGACTTTGTGGTTTTCATTACTTTTTGAACGTATGCGTGAAGTCTTTCTACGCTGTCATAGGGAGAAAGTCTCCAGTCATAAACGAAAGAGTAGTCTTCAATATCATAGTATCCGTCAGTGCCGGTGTCTTGATATGCCCTTACATTTTCTTGAAAATTATAAGCACCGGGGTCAGCAACAATGCCGTTTTTTGTGTTGCCGTCCCCGTCAAGAATAACATCTTCCCACAAGGGAGCAAGCTCCTCATAAAGGGCATCGCCGTATGCTTCCCACTCATCAGCAAGCATACCGCCTGCGAGGAAGGGAAGAAGAATATTGATTGCCGTTTCGATGATTGTCTCTTTTGTTAAGGTGCTTTCCTCATCGTCAGCGCCGAAAACGTCAAAACCGGTTTTCACCTCTTTGCCGTTTTCATCGAAAAGATGCCACCCGTTGCCTCTTATGTAAATCATAGGCAATTTTTCATAAGCCCCGTCATTTGCCGTTGCCGTTATCGGTATCATAAGGGGAAATACCATGACAAAAGCTAAAACCGTGGATAGAACTTTCTTCATTTTCTTTTTCTCCTTTTATAATTATTGTTTAATTTAATTATACAGTGTCAGAAAATCATTGTCAATAATTATTTTTATTCGTTTCTGTTCTTACTGTATGTGTAATGCTTCTTACGAATAATCTGTTGACAGTTTTTTTAATTCTGTAGTAAAATATAAAAAACGGAGGGATTCGTGTGAAAGAAAAAGAAAAGAAGCCATAGAAAAAAACGTACAAAAACAAAGCCCTGAAAAAGAAGAAATTTTAGGACAGCAAAATAGGGATATTAGGTTATTCAGGAAACAGAAATACCTTGCGTTTTCAGGAAAGCAATAGCCTGATTGATTTGCTTTTGAACTTGTTTTTGTTTAAAATCATCAGGCATATCAATACGGATAAGGTCAGTAGGATTCCAAACTTCGCCGGTAGAAAGCATTTGAAAAATTGCAGTAAGAATCATTCTTGCAACAGCAATGACGGCACGCTTTTTGCTCCACTTATTTGTGCTTGAAATGATGATTCCAACACTGATTTTTATACTGTTTCAAATACGGAAAGTTTTTCTATGACTCCTCCTACCGTGCGTTGTAGATTGCTTTTCCTCAAAACTATTATACTAAAAAATCAGCCGCTTGACAGCACTTTCTTTAATTCCTATTTGTGCTGTCGCTCTGCGGCGGAATGGAGATTATTATGAAAAAACAGTCTTTGAGAATTTTGCTTGTAGCGTTGGTTCTTCTTGCCATATCACCATTTGCCGAGGCGATCATTCCTACAGCAATAAAGGCAGACGCGGCATATACATATCCGGCTTATTTTGAAGTAACAAAAGCCAAAAAAACCGATAACGGAGTTCCGGTGGCCTTATATCATACAGAACCGAGCGGCAGTTCACCGGCGTATAAAATTCAAGTCGGCAGCAGATTAACGGTAGTTGATTCAGTTAAGAACAGCAGCGGTAATATCTGGTATAAATTCAAAAGAAGCGGCGGATACAGATGGATATATGCAGACTACGTTTCTTACCGCGGAACCATAACCGAGTATTCGAAGCCGGTTTTAATGGAGACGATCGATGGCGGTAAGTATTGGTCTCAGCCTTGGTCAAATGATACGTCTGCTTATACAATTTCGAATCATTTCGATAACGGAAAAGTTCTCAAAATCTCCAGAAAAATCAATCGTAACGGAACGATCTGGTATAAGGTGTACAATGAAGAGAAGTTTATTCATACCAAATATGTCAAGGCTCATACTTGTTCGGGTTACTGTACACAGCCATATGGTTATACAAGTATAGATTCGACGAACCATCAATATAAGTATGATGATATGAAGTGCAGTAATTCCGATTGCCCGTATTATTATTCAAAAACAGTTAAAACAGTAACGGAAAAACATAGTTGGGATAGCGGTACTGTAACCAAAAAACCGACCTGCACGGCAAAAGGAACAAGGAAATATGTCTGCACACGTTGCAGTGCCACAAAAACGGTAGCCTTAAAGGTTCTCGGACACACTTTCTCCGGTGATTATGGTTATTGTACACGTTGCGGATATATGAGCGTCAAGTCACGAACGTCTGTAAACAATGTGCAATATCAGATCGATAACTCCTCAGGCAAAGCAAAGTCCCACTGGGGTCCGTTCGGCATTTGTGCACAAGCCGATACAAATCTGTATACCGGGAAAATTATAATCGTTACAGAGAAAATAGATAATGGTTCAAATATCTGGTACAAATATGACGGAAACAAATATATATATGAAGAATATGTGAAAAAGCACGTCTGCAGTCCTATCTGCACCAATGTTGTCCGATATGAAAAATACGACAGTACATATCATACGGTTAAGAATCAAACAAGAAAGTGCAGCAATTCTTCATGCTCGAATTACAATCAGGTAAGTTACAGTTCTCCGACAAAAGCGAAACATAATTATAAAGACAATGCAGGTGTTTGCAGACAATGCGGGTATACTTATAACTGTACCATCAAGGAGCGGGGCGCCTACTATATCATTACGAATAAGCAAGGTACCGCGCAACGGAATCAGCCGTATGAAATAAGCGGAACCGCACCGGGTAAGTATAATTATAACAGAGTCGTTTATGTTATAGCCGAAACCGTGAATGCCGTAGGAGAAAAGTGGTACAAAACAAAGGATGGCTATTGGATATATTCCGGCGATACAACAAGAGCCTATGCCGTAAAGTATAATACAAACGGCGGTACAAACGGTCCGTCAAGCCAATACTTTAAAACAGGTTATTCCGTAAAAATATCTACCCAAAAGCCTGTGAAGAAAGGTTATACCTTTGTCGGCTGGTCGACCGCCTCCAATTCTTCGAAAGTTTCATACAAAGGCGGAGAAAAATATTCAACAAAA
>JALEYA010000222.1 GCA_022779945.1 Oscillospiraceae bacterium
TCATTTCATCCCGGTAGGCACTCATATCGCTGTGCAGGATTTTTCCGAAATTTTCCTCTGCGTCACCGGGTTCGGGACCATAGTTGTTGGCAAGGTCAAAATGCGTGATTCCGTTGTCAAAAGCGGTAAAGCACATCTGCCTCATCGTCTCAAAGCTGTCGTACCGACCGAAATTATGCCAGAGTCCGAGCGACACGGGAGGCAGCATCAGGCCACTGTTTCCGCAGCGGTTATAGTTCTTGTCTTTATAGCGTAAAAAGTCGGGTGTATAATTCATATCCTCACTTCTCCTCTGTTATGACATCGACATATTCTATGCCGTAATACGCAAAAAGTTTTATACTGTTTTGGTCAATTCTTTCCCCTAAAACGGCGATCGGTACTGCCGGCGGACAGCTGATATTCAGTCCGCCGAAAATATATCCGTCGGCGTCCTTCGCTTTCATCTTTTTCAGCGGGCAGAACAGCGCTTCATTCAGTCCGAGTGCGGTCTCTCCCCTTTTTATCGGCGGCGGTTCGGTACCAATACTCTCTTTCTTTGGAATATCCGAAAACGCTTCTTTCAATCGTTTCAGTCCGTCCGATCCCGTTTCCGGTGTCAGCATCAGCACCACAAAATCCGTGTCGTAAAATTCGCAGACGATGTTTCTTTTGAATAGTTCCTTGGCAAATTCTTCGCCCGTATAACCGTACTTTTTCGGCTTTACGGTGATTTTTAACGGCTCGTCATCGACAAGCGCAAAGTCTTTCGAAAGTCCGGCTTTCAACTCTTCGGTTGCCTTTATGAATTCGTTCAGCCGTTTTCCGTAGCCGTCCGCAAGATAAGCGTTCGCTCTGTCAAGTGACTGCAAAATCAGATAAGACGGACTTGTTGAGCCGAAAAGAGCAAGTGCATTTTTCGCTTCATCCGCAAACAGATTCGGTGCCGATCGTGAAACATGAAGATAGGCTCCGCCCGTAAGCACCGGAAGCGTTTTATGCGCCGAATCACAGCACATATCCGCCCCAAGATCAATCGGGTGCAAAGACCGTTCGAGAAATTTCAGGTAAGCACCGTGGGCGTTGTCGACAAGCAGGGGGACACCGTGTCTTTTACAAACTTGCGAGATTGCGGCTACGTCACACAATCCTCCGAGGTAATCGGGCGTTGTGAGATAGACAGAGGTCGGCTTGTACTTTTCTATGTCGGCTTCGACCGTGCTGTTTTTGATTTTGCAGGAAAGATAGCTTTCGCTTTCCTCCGGATATAGCCATTGCACCTTGACATTCAGCAAAGCGGCGGCGGTAAGAAACGTTTTGTGGGCATTGCGTCCGGCAAGAATCACCGGCTCTTTACCGTTTTGTTTTGCGAAGCGGACGGCAAGATACACCATCGCCCGTATACAAAGCGATGAGCCTTCGCAGGAATAAAAGGTCGCTTTTGTTCCGAAAAGAGAGGCGGCATTTTTCTCGCTCTCTTTGATAATTCCGTTCGCATGATAAAGACTGTCCGCTCCGTCAATTTCGGTGATGTCGAACTTTTCAAAACCCAAAAAGCTTTTGCCCTTGTGACCCGGCATATGAAGCCGCAGACGGTCTTGTTTCCAGTAGCGTTCGACAAAGTCGCAAATCGGCGTGTTCATCCCTTCAGTCCCTCAAGCGTTTTCGTCGCCGCAACGGCTATGGCACACTCCATGCGCTTTTTAAAAAGCTTACAGCCGTATTCGTATATGCCGTTGACACTGCCCGTCGAATGATAGGCGTTCGCCGCACAGCCGCCCGAGCAGTAAAGCCTTGCCCAGCAGTCACGGCACTCTTGTCTTGTATAAACATTGCAGGCGGCAAACTCGTTTTGAATTTTTTTGTTTTCAACGCCGTTCCGGATGTCGCCGAGTTTGAATTTTTCCTCCCCGACAAACTGATGGCAGGGATAAAGATCGCCCCAGGGCGTGACCGCCATATATTCCGTTCCCGAACCGCAGCCGGAAATCCGCTTATAAATGCAGGGGCCGCCCGTCAGGTCGATCATGTAATGGTAACACGTAAAGGGGCGTCCTTCACGGCTTCTTTCGATCATCAGCTCACCGAGTTTTTCGTACTGATCGAAAACAATCGGCAAATCTTCCTCGGTCAGTGCCGATGGATCGTCCTTAGCACAGACGACAGGCTCCATACTCAGCT
>JALEYA010000252.1 GCA_022779945.1 Oscillospiraceae bacterium
GGGCGATATCCTGTCTTTGCTCAAGACTCAGCCTGCTGTCGCCGCTTCGGGTCAGATAGACCGTCGCTCCCCTCTTCTGAAGCTCGCTCATAACGGCAACCGCATTATTGAAGTTGATGTCGGCTTCTTCGACCGCACCGCCGTAGCCGACGGCTCCCGAATCCGCACCGCCGTGTCCCGGATCAAGCAGAATCACGGCTCCGCTCAGGGTTTTCGGCTTGTTATGAATCGTCAGAACAAGATTGTCGCCCGCATCGTATTCAAGGCTGTATCCGTAATATCTTCCCTTTTCCCGAAGCGGCATGGTAAGCGTCACAGCACCCGAAGACGAATCGGTTCCCCACGAAGCGGAGGACACCACATCGCCTGCAGACACATTGATTGTACCCGACGCGGAGGTCGTATGATAAAACGTAAACTGAATATACTCCGCGGTGAAGCTTTCCACGTTATAAAGCTTGTTATAGCCCGAATGATAGGACTGCGGCGCAAAGCTGAACGAATACGGTACCTTCCATTTCGTCGACATCGTGATTTTCAGTTCTCCGTTTTCGGACGTGCTTGACGTGACCGAAAGACCGTTGTCGCCCATATCGTATTTTTCAAGCAGCATGACGCTGTCACGCAGTACCCGTCTGCCGCAGGCAAGCTCATAAAAATACCGCATCTTTTCCTCTTCGCTGTCGTAGGCTTCGCTTTGACCGACAACGTAGTCCATGGTCCCTTTTGCGAGCGTTGTATAGTACGGAACAAAGGCGTCGCTGTTCGTTCCGGCGGGCCAGGTATCAGCATAATTTGCCGTCACAACGCACATCTGATTGCCGTTATACGCAATTGACGGCGCCGGAATGGTGGTCGAAGGCTGCGTGGCCACGGTAGGAATTTCGGTGCTTCTTCCGGTTGAAGCCTGTGTCAGCGCACTGACCGAAACGTTGTCCGTCGTAAACGCAGAAGTCGGTGCCTCCTGATTGGCGTTCGACGCCGGTAAAACAACCGACGGTGCCGTTGTGGTTTCGGGGACGGAATAAACAACATTCGGTCCGTCTGCGGTTTCGGTTTTTGAATCGAGAACGGCCGTAACATTAATTCGCCCGATGGATTCGATCTCCATGCGGCTTTCGGGCATTCTGATCGAAGCCGTGTACTGACGGTAGCCACCGCTTTCATATTCGCCGGCTTTCGCCTTTACCGTTCTTGCGCCGACCTTGACCGTCACCTCGCTTCCGCTTGCGGCATACACCGTAAGCTTTATTTTCTGGTTCATATAGGCCGTGATATTCGGGTTTGGTTCAACGGACTTGATGAGATTTCCGCTGAAGCGGGCTTTGATCTGATACGTCACTTTTTCGCCGTTCTGACGAATCACGAATTTGTTCAGTCCTGTTTTCAGCGACAGCCCGAGGGAAGCGGTTCCGTCCGCATCGAACATAAAGCTTTCCCCGTCAAGATAAGCCGGATAAAGGCTTGAGCCGTTGACCTTCAGCGTCAGATTATAGGTATCCGTTTCCAGCACACCGCCGTTATATCCGTCAATTCTGAGCTTCTGAAAAGCAGACGACAACCGGATTCCGTCTTTTACATACGTTTCGACGGCGGAAAAACAGCATTGGCGGTTCGCTTCAGTGTCACTGAATGAATTGAAAACGACCGCCTTGATTTTGCCGCATTTCTCCGTCTGCCGAAGCGAAGTCAGAAGCAACGATGCCGCCGTTCTTTTTTCGGTAAACGATGTCATATTGAAAGAGACCGCCGAATCAACCACGGCATTTTCCGCCGTTCTGACCGCCAGGCTGATTGATTTTTCAAAGTCGGTCTTGTTCTTTTCCTCCCCTTGGGTAAAAATCAGCAAGTCCATGTGGGACGAATCGAGCTTTAAAGAGGCATAATTCTTATACGATACCGGCATTGACAAAATCAACCGCTTGTCCTTTTCACGGTTCATCATTTTGAAAAGTGACTGCATTTTTTGGTTGATTTTTGCGGCAGACACTTTCTTTGTGCCGGTAATCACCAGTCCGTCAATGTTTTTATTTTTCGCCAACGAATCCGCATAGGAAACCGGGAAAGAAAAATCAATTTCTACATATACCTTCAGCTTTTTTTCCTTCAGCTTTTTAACAAAAGAAAAGAAAGCGGCGTTTTTCTCTTTGTCCGGCTGCTTCCCGTCCGTTTGCTCGTCATACGCTTTCGTAAACGCCCTTGCTTTCACGATTACACTGCCGCAAATGCTGTTTTCAAGTGCAGAAACAACATTATCAAGCTCTTCCTTCGCTTCCGCTTCCTTAGAACCGGAAAAAGCAACATCCTTGCCCTCGGCAACACGCATCATATACTCTCTTTCCGACGCCTTCACAATCGCCTCGGTAACCGTCTGCGTGCTTTCCTGACTGAGTGTCGCCTCGCTTCTTCCCGCCGATAAAACCGCAATAAGGACCGCAAGTACGATTACAACGGCCGCCGCCGAACCAATCCATATCCTTTTCTTCATAATTCTTTCTCTTTCCGTTTTCCTTTTCGTTTTTATTTTTCTTTTTAGTATAACATATTATAAAGATTTTGTATCTCTTTTTCCTGAAAATTTACAAATTTTATACTGTACAGGCAGAAACCGCCGATTCCGCTTTCGATTATCATCTTCACCTGTCTTGCAATCACGTCGCTGTTTTCCTGCCATTCGCTTTTTCCCGTCTCCCCGGCAAATTCGTCCGCTTTTCCGATCTTATAAAGCGCAAGCCCGACGGAAAGCTTCGTATTGCCGCAGGCGGCTATTTTCCATTCTTCCAGGCATTTTTCAAACGGCTGACTCTCGTTCAAAAAGCCGTAGTAAATCTGCGGAATCATCACATCGCAGTATCCGTCTTCCCGAAGCCACCGCTTTACGTCGGCATAATGAACCGAGCGGTTCTTTTCAATGTCTCCCGACGGACTGATTGAAAAAATCTTATCGTCACCGAAGTCCTTTACGGCGTCATAAATGCTTCGGACAAGCTTGTTGACGTTTTCTCTTCGCCACTCGTCGATCGTATTGGTTCCGCCGCTTTCTTTGTATGCCTCATACTGCTTTTCGTCAAATCCGCTTTCGACGGGCGGATAAAAATAGTCGTCGATATGAATCCCCGCAAGCGCATAGCCGCTTAAAAGCTCTCTTACGGCATCGGTGACAAGACGAACCGTTCTTTCGCTTGCCGGATTATAATATAAGCCCTCGCCGGCTCGTACCACGTCGCCGTTTCCGCTTTGATAAAGCTTATAAGCCGTTTCGGTTTCACACAGCTTTCCGATATCGAAGGACGACTGAATCCGGTAGGGGTTGATCCAGGCGTGTACCTTTAAGTCCAGCTTTTTGGCTCTATCAATGATAACGCTCAACGCATCAAACGGAAGCCTGTCCCCTCTTTTTTCGCAAAAGACCGTGCTCGACGGATAGATTTCCGACGGATAAACCGCGTCCGAAAACGAAACCGCATGAACAAAAACGTCGCGGATGCCGAGTTTCTTAACCTTTTCAAAAAGCGTGTCTATGTACTGTGCATACTGCTCTTGCGTTGCATCGCGTTCGGGCGCAGTCAGGTCAAGATAGGACATCCAGACACCGGAACGGATTTTCGATTGATTCATCAGAAAATCGTCGTCATCGTGCCCCACGACGGCATTGTCAAAATCGACAACGTCTTTCAGATCCTCGGAAAGCATACCGTTCGAGCACGAACAGAGCCAAAGCAGAACGGCTGCAAGAAAAATAATTAAGATTCGTTTCATCTCACACCTGCACAATCGGTTATTACAAGGCAAATCTGCCTCATCGGATAAAGTTCTTGACTTTCAGCCAAAAAAATAATAGGATATGATGTAGTACATGATTGAAGGAGGAAAAACCATGTCCATCAACTTTTTCGATAAATCCTATATCAAAAGCCACGGCAAATCCAACAAGGTCATCTGTCCCGGATGTCAGAACACGGTGGAAATGGGACTGTTCGAAACACTCGACGTATCCGCTGTCGCTATGCTTCTTGAAAAGGATATGGCAACCTATTTTTCGGTCTGTCCGTCCTGCTCGGGCATTTTTGCCGTGAATCCGGCATTTATGAAAGAACGGGGAAAAGGCACCTTCTGCATTCTGACGCAAGATGACCTGACCGCATACAAAAACACCGATGGAAGCGTTTGAGTTTTATAAGGCGGTCGGTATCGTCGCCGCTTTCTTTTCCGTCGTCGCCGTGATACTGACGGTTTATGACAAGCTTTGCGCAAAACGGCACAAACGCCGAATACCCGAAAACACACTGATTCTTGTCGGAATACTCGGCGGCGCCGCTTTGGAATATATCACGATGAAAATTATTCATCACAAAACCTTACACAAAAAATTCATGGTCGGTCTTCCGATGATTTTTCTTCTTCAGCTTGCCGCTTTCACGGCAATATACTTTTTCTTTTTCCGATAAAGTCAGCACGGAATCATAATCATCATATCCTCGCTGACCGTATCCCCGTCAATACCGTTTTCTTCCTTGATTCCGGACAAAACGGTATTGTATTTTTTTGCAATTTTCCAAAGACTTTCGCCTTTTTTACAGTAGCAGACGGCAATCGTGCAGTCTCTCGGCGGTTTCTTCTTTTCTTCATCCGGTCTGACACCGACCAGCACTCTTTCGGTCGTGACGGAAAAGACGTCGGCCATTACATAAAAGTTCAGCGTGATCTTCGCCTTGTTTTCGGCGTCCGGCTCACATTTCGTACCCGTCACGGTAAGAACCGGATGACATCTTATTTTTTCACAGCTTTTTTTCAGGCTGTCGGCAATATCAAAATCAACGCTTCTCTGTGCCGTCTGAAGCTTACCCTCTTCGTCGGTAAAAATCACTTCCACAACGGCCGAGGCTTTTATCATCAGTCCGCTGTCGTCAAGTATCGCTTCGGCACCGCATTTAACGGCTCTTGCATCAAGCACAGACCCGATTTTCGTGCACGGAAGCTCGATCGAACGGGAAATACTGTCGTTTTTCTCCAACGTCTGCGCCAATGAAAGAAAATCGATATTTTTATAGTCGCTTTCGGTTTCATATTCGGTGCAATAACAGTCCGTAATGACCCGCACCTCCCGTTCCCTTGTCGAGCAGACAACGGCACTGACTTTTGCCGCCGCTTCAATCAGCCGGTTTTTCCCGCTTGAGTCGGGCTTCGGCTCCAGCATCAGCGACCGGACAAACAGACGGACATTGTTTGAGCCGTCCTCCGTAAGCCCCGGAAGCTCAAGAATCTGACTGATCGGCATTTCATGGCCGCGGGTAATCAGATTTCGTTCGTCGCTGTCTTCACAGTATACAACCGTCAGCTTAAGTTCACCTTTAATCAACAGCTTGCCCGAAACCGCCTTGACAGACTCGATTAAGGCAACGGCTGTCTGGCTGATGATTCTTCCGATCGGCTTTTCGGTATCACTAAGCTCAACGGTTTCCGCAAGGTCAAAGGTTTTTTCGCCCGTCACGGTATCGCTTACCGCTTTTACCGTATGCGTCAGCGTCTGAAAATCCGCACTGTCATGAATTTCCGGCAATTCGCTTTCCTTCGTGCCGAAAACCCTGATCGAAACCGCCACGCTTGCGCTCACCGAAGCTCTGCGCTGGCTTTCCGCACGGCAGTTGACATATTCGACCTCCGCCGCGGCATAGGCACAGGCGTTTTCGGGCATATTCTTGATGTCGGTATATTTCGAAAATTCAACCGTCCGCTCAAAGCAGTCAAGCTTCTCGCCGTCGTTGACATATAACAGCCGGATCAGCAGATTGCCGCGGACACTGACCCTGTCGCCGCCAAGCTGGACGCTGTTCACCTCCGGGTGAAGCGAACACTTCAGAATGCGCTTGATGTCCGAACAATAGTCGGGCAGATTCAACTGTTCGTCAACGCTTTGGGTGACCGAATCCTCAAAAAAACATTCCGGTGTTGTGATTTTCACTTTTTCCTGTTCAAATTTCATTTTACTGCACCTTCCTTCTAAGCCAATACTATTCGTGCAGCAGTCGGAATATGATAAAACCGCCTTGAAATCAAAGCGGTTTATTTTTGTTGTTTTCGACTTTGGCCTTCATCTGAGCGATCCGGTTTTCAAGATGGCCGATCGCCACCTCCTTGGGCAAAGTCTTTTGGGAGCGCAGAATATAATCAAAGAAATTCCGGAACGCCGAAATCAGCATTTTATTGTGAATCACGGCGTAAAAACTCTGTGGTATCATAAAGTTTTCGTCGGAAAGATCCGTTCCGCTCAGGGTAAAGAAAACGGAGTTGATTTCGATAAACAGATTATCGCTGATATGAAAGCATCGTTCATCGAGAATAAATACTTTATCTTCCTTTATTTTCTCAAGAATGATCTGTAAAAAATGCAGAACCTGCTCTTCGTTCATCAGCTTGCAGTAATCGCCGGGAAGCTCGTCAACGACCCGTTTTTCGATCATCTTGTCAATGGCATCGTAAGCTAAAATATGCACTATATCGACATTTAAAAGCATTCGCTGATAATGGTCATAGCAAATATTGACAAGCTCATTTTTCAGATCTTCCGGCATACTGTCAACGGCAATATCCGAGAAAAACTTTTTGTCGCCGTATGGCGCAACACACGGATACGATCCGAACTCAAAGCGAAAATCGGAACCGGGAACGAAGCTTTTATTATAAAGATCCTTGATCTCAAGAATATCGCCGGGGACATCGCCGACCCTTTCGGCTTTTTCAAAGAACATACCGTTAATTTTCCCCAAAAAGGTTTCGGCAAAGCTTTCGCTTTCAATAACGGTGCCGCTTGCTTCGTCAAACACCATAACGTATTTCTCACTGACGATAAAATACGGATAGACAAGCGTGTTGGCCTTCAAAGACGACACCTCAACCAGATACGGGAAACATCTTTCCTGCATAAAACGCACGCAGGAAAACAAGTTTTCAAGATCCTGCGTTCCTTTCAAGTCAAACGGCAGATAAACAAGATGACGGAAGCGAAAGCCTTCTTTCTGGACGTAGTAAAAGAAAAGATCATCAAGCTTTTCGAGTCTGCATGAATAATTGGACGTGATTTCCCCGCTGCTGTTTGCGATAATATAATCGGCGGCGGCCAGAATCTCCTCTTCTCCGCTAAGATTCTTGAAATCATTCACCGAGGCAACGTCCGGTTTTTGCGCCTCATAATAATCCGGCATTTTATTGAGAATATCAAAAATGCACCGAACCCGCTTAAACTCATTTTTGCCGTATTCCAGTTCAAAATATTTGTTATAGAGTTTTTCTGTTTCCGTATTGGAAAGTTCAAGAAAGGAGACAAGCCGGCTCAGACTTTTCTCGGATATTTTTCTCTTTCCCGAAAAGACACTGTAAAGATTTCCTCTGTTGATTCCGATTTGCGATGCTGCCGTTCCGACAGGAATTCCCCTTTTTTTAATACATTCTTCGAGATACTCTCCGAATTTCACCGAATAACCACCCTTTTCAAAAAAACGCACAAATCTTTCGCATCAGACTTATTTTTCGTCTTTCAAAATCCAAAAGAGATTATAAGCAAAACTCCCAAAAATGTCAATGAGAAAAAAGCAAAAAGTTTCGGACAGAATCCTGTTTTTTTATGAATATATACGAATCTTTCGTTTTTCGTAAGCTTTTCTTAAAACAATTCATCTTTGATCGGTTCATAATATAGGCAGAATCAAGGGAAAGGAAGCTTGAAAAATGAAAACCAAAAATACAAAAACAAAAATTTTCTTCTACACTACAGCAATTATATGCGCTGTTATTATCCTCTCAATAACGTACAATAAGCTGACGGGACTGATTGAATATATCCGATGTGAAACCGGGCAAAACAGCAGTCTGTCCGATGTTGTTATCGACAAAACCGACAATCCCCTCTTGCTCGTCAACAACCGCAACCGATACGAAAAACAGCCCAAAAACCTTGTCAGCGTTTATGAAAACAAAACGAAATCGTATCTTGTCAAAGACAAAAACGTACAGCTGAAAAAAGAAGTCATCGAAGCGCTCAATGCGATGATGGACGACTTCAAAAAAGAGACCGGACTATCCAATGTAAACGTCATCAGCGGGTACAGAAGCACAGCCGACCAGAAAAAGCTTTATGAAAAATATCTTTTGTCCCACGGAAAGAGCTACACCGAAAAATATGTCCAGAAGCCGGGTTTCAGCGAGCATCACACGGGATATGCCGTTGACTTTTCGATTTATCACACCGAAAACGGCAGCAGTGAGGACTTCAAGGGTCAGCGTGAATACCGGTGGATCAGCCGGAACGCATGGCGGTACGGTTTTATCTTACGATATCCCGAAGAAAAAGCGGATATCACGGGCATCGCATATGAGCCGTGGCATTTCCGCTTTGTCGGAAAAAAGGCGGCAAAGTATATCACCTCCCATTCCCTTTGCCTGGAAGAATATGTTTGCCGTTACACATAAAACGAAAAAAAGCCGGCTTTGTCACGGATTTACCGTTCTTTTCCGGACAAGCATGATAAAAAGTTGACAATCCGTCAAAGATATTGTAAAATAAAAAGAAATCAATTCAATCATGAGGTGAAATTTATGGTATATGCAGTCATTGCCGCCGGCGGTATCGGCAGCAGAATGGGAAACCTTGAAAAACCCAAGCAGTATATTACACTCAAGGACAAGCCGATCATCATTCATACGGTTGAAAAGTTTTTTGTAAAAAGCTGCTTTCAGAAGATCATCATTCTCTGTCCCGATCAGTGGGTCAGCTACACCAAGAACATTCTTGCGAAGTTTCTGCCCGAAAATGACCGGGTTGTTGTTCTGAAAGGCGGCAGCACAAGAAACGAAACGATCATGAATGCGATCAAATATATCGAAGAGACCGACGGTCTTGACGACGACACGATCATCGTCACTCACGATGCGGTCCGTCCCTTCGTTTCCGCAAGAATCATCGACGAAAACATCGAAGCCGCCCTTGAATACGGCGCTACGGACACGGTGGTTCCCGCAACGGACACCATCGTCGAAAGTCAGAACGGCAACACCATCAGCTCGATTCCCGACAGAAGTAAGCTGTATCAGGGTCAGACGCCGCAGGCGTTCAAAGCTAAGCTTTTAAAAGAGCTTTACTACGGTCTTACCGAGGACGAAAAAGCCATCCTGACCGACGCTTGCAAGATCTTCAGCATGAAGGGCTATGACGTTCACATGATTCAGGGCGAGGTTCACAACATCAAGCTCACCTATCCGTATGACCTGAGAGTTGCCATGGCGCTTCTTGAGGACAAAGAGATAAAGTGAGGTAGAATCAATGCTTAATACTGTTTTCAGATTAACTCAGCCCAGAAAGTTCGAAATCGCTTTCAACGAAATTGATATTTTTAAGCCGGAGGTTATCGTCCGTCCGCTGTATCTTTCGATCTGCAACGCCGACCAGCGTTATTATCAGGGCACAAGAGACGCCAAGGTGCTTGCCAAAAAACTCCCGATGGCTCTTATCCACGAAGGCATCGGTGAGGTCGTTTATGCACCTGACAACAGCTTCAAGCCCGGCGACAAGGTCGTTATGATCCCCAACACACCGGTGGAAGAGGACGAAATCATCGCCGAAAACTATCTGCGCTCAAGCAAATTCAGAGCAAGCGGCTTTGACGGCTTTATGCAGGAATATGTACAGCTGCCTGCCGACAGACTGGTTCTTCTTCCCGACGACATCGACCCCGAGGTTGCATCCTTTACGGAAATTGTTTCCGTAAGCGTTCATGCCATTTCCCGTTTCGACAAAATCGCGCACAAGAGAAGAAACGTTATCGGCGTGTGGGGCGACGGAAATTTAAGCTATATGACAAGCCTTTTCCTGAAAAAATTCTTCCCCGAAACGAAAATTTATGTTTTCGGTATCGTGCCGAAGAAGCTTGCCGATTTCACGTTTGCGGATAAGACCTTCCTGACAACCGAAATCCCCGACGACTTACAGCTTGACCACGCCTTCGAATGCGTCGGCGGAAACGGCTCTCAGGTCGCCATCAATCAGATCATCGACTATATCAACCCCGAGGGAACCATATCCATTCTCGGCGTCAGCGAATACCCCGTTCCGATCAACACCCGAATGATGCTTGAAAAGGGTCTTCGTATGTTCGGCAGCAGCCGAAGCGGCAGAGCCGATTTTGTCAAGACGGTTGAAATGTACGAAAAGTACCCGGATATCGTGGAATATCTCAGTCACATGGTCGGCATCGTAAAACCCGTACGCAACATCAAGGACATGATGGAAGCGTTCGATCTTGACACCAAGAAGGCATTCGGAAAGACCATCATGAAGTGGGAAAAATAAGCCCTCAACGGTCGGAAATCAAGATAGCAAATAACTGTTACAGCCTGCTGAAAATTCAGCAGGCTGTTGTGTTTTATTCTTTATCACTTGTCACCGGCATAATGTAAAAACCAAACTTCAGTTTGTCCTTGATTCTGAGATTATACTCGGGTAAAACGTCCGGACCGCAGCTGTTTGAGCCGGTACCTCTCATAAAGCCGTCAATGTTCACACAGATCCGGTTGTCGTCCTTGAGATCTTCGATATGCTTTGCCTTGCGTAACGTGCGGTTCGTATACGGTCTTGCGCTGAAGGTAAACGGACGCTTGCGGTAACGGATTTTGATGCCCGTTCCGTCCTCATCGGTGAACTTCACATAGCGCGTTCCGGTATGCATACCGTTTTCCTGCGGCTTAATGTAGTTGACGCAAAGGTCACTGACATCGGACTGATAAATGCCCATAGTGCTGTGCTCTTTGAAGTCGGAAAGGTTTTCCGCTTCGCCGAGTCCGAAATATTCGGTGTTACATAACGACTTGTCAAGATCGATCGTCAGACCGAAGCGCGGAAGCTCGACAGAGCCGAGCTTGAGAATACCCGGTCTTTTCAGCTTTGCGATCACGGTGATCGTTCCGTCGGGATAAATCTTGTATTTCAGCTTGCAATCAAACAGCTTGTGCGAGCCGTTTTCGATTTTTCCGACCGTTTTGATTTCTACATAGCGGCCGTCCTTATCGTTGATGCAGTCCGTGATTCTTTCGCTGATATACCGTGCATTTTCCAGTCCGCTCTTTGCCCACGTTTTCACACGATTCCTGTCATTATCCAAAGGCGCACGGAAAACATTCACGTCCATACCGTAGCTGTTGGCAAGGATCTCCTTAGAATCAATCTTCAAGCTTAATAGAACGCCCGTCTGCTTGTCAAATTTCACTCTGCCGTTTTCGAAGCCGACAACGATCGTGTCACCCTTCTTTGAAAAGACAACGCCGTGGCTTGTGCCGATATCGGGGCGGGCAAAAAATTCATTGAGCGTGATCTGCTGTTTTGAAACCAAGCTGTCGTTTTTGTCCTCACAGATAAAATTGATGTGATAGGTATTGTCCGGATCCGTCATCTTGTGGTTGATCAGCAGTTCTTTCGACTCACCCGGCATAAGCTCAAGCTGAATCGGACCGTTGTCAAAAACCTTCCCGTTTTTCAAAAGCTCATAGCGTAAGCGGTACTCGGACGCATCGGTAAAGCTTTCGGTGTTCGTGAAAAGATACATATTGTCGCTGACGAAGCTGACCCGGATCGGGCGATAAACGGTTTTCATTTCAAATGCGCCCGTGTGCGGCGTACGGTTCGGGAAGAAAAGACCGTCCACACAGAAGTTTCCGTCGTGATATTTTTCGCCGTGGTCGCCGCCGTAGGTGTATTTATGCCGTGCCTTTTCGTCATAAACGCTGTGATCCGCCCATTCCCAGATACAGCCGCCGCAAAGCTGTTCGCTTGAATAAATGATCTTCCAGTAATCCTCAAGCGAGCCGGGACCGACGCCCATCGCGTGGCAGTATTCACAAAGAAAATACGGCTTGCCCTTATATCTCGGACCGAAAGAGTGAGCAGCGATACGCTTGAGATTGTCGGGATTCTGATACATTTCGGAAACAACATCATAAGAGCCTCTCGGTGTCCGGATGACACCCTCGTAGTGGACGGGAATATCCGAAAGCCGCTTAAGCATATCATAACACTTGTCCTGATTCTTCCAGCCGCCCGATTCGTTTCCGAGGCTCCACATCGTGACACACGCATGGTTCTTGTCCCGTTCATACATCCGAAGCACACGGTCTTTAAACCGCGGCAGCCACTTGGCGTCGTTGCTGATAATATTCGGCTTCATCGTCGGCTTGTTATCAAGCGTCGCCTGCGTTCCGTGCGTTTCGATATCCGCCTCGTCAATCACATAAAGACCGTATTCGTCGCAAAGATCAAGGAAGATCGGATCCGGCGGATAGTGCGAGGTTCTGACCGCATTGACGTTGAACTCTTTCATCAGCTTCACGTCTTTTAAAAGGTCTTCGGCGCTCATCACATAGCCGGTCTTTTCGTGGGTGTCATGATGATTGACGCCCTTGAATTTGATAAGCTTTCCGTTGAACAGGAATTTTTCACCGTCGATTGTAACGGTACGGAAGCCGACGTGCGCGCGGATCACCTCAACGGTCTTGTCCTTCTCTTTCAGCGTGATGAAAAGCTCATAAAGCTCCGGCTTTTCGGCGTTCCACTCTTTTACGCTAAGATCGGTAAAAGAGAACAAAACATTTTCCGAAGCGTTGCGGGTTTCGGATACAACGCACTTCTTATCTTTGACAAGTTCGGCACAGACACTCAGACTTCCGAAGTTTCCGGCATAGAGGCTGACTCCGGCTTCAAGGTCATAGCCGTTGTCACTCTTTCGGGTCTTTACGGAATAGTCAAAAATATAGCTGTCACCGTATTCGCTGACATACACGTCACGGAATATTCCGTTTTCGCGGAACATATCCTGACACTCGAGATAGGTTCCGCTGCACCATTTTGTAACAATGGCAAGCAGCTCGTTTTCGCCCGGCACGGCATAGCCGTCAAGGGAAAACTCCGCCATATTGTGGGAACACTCGCTGTAACCGACATAACGTCCGTTCACATAAAGCGTAATGCAGGAGCAAACGCCGAGAAACGTGATCACGCTGTGCGCCGCCGAAGGCGACAGAGTAAATTTCTTTGTATACACGCCCGCCGACATTTCGGACGGAACAAACGGATAATCCGCCGGAAATTCGTATCTTGAATTTATGTACACCGGACTTTCATATCCGGTTCTCTGCCAGGTCGAGGGAACATTGATTTTATCAAACGTGATTTTATCGGTGTCAAAATTATTCGGCAGCCGGGAAAGCTTTTCGTAATATTTAAAATTCCATTCTCCCGAAAGGACAGTAACAATCTTACTGTGATAGCGTTCCGTCAGCGCCGTCTGTTTTTCAAGACTCTTACGGTCGTCATAAGGGATAAAATAGCTTCTTCCGGTCTTTTTACCCCTTTCAAAGACTTCAAAGCTGTTAACTTCCAGCTTTTTGATCGGATATTTCATATATTCTCCTCCTTCGAATATCCGCCGATATGCTGATATTCGGATATATAATAACATATCTTTCAAAATTTTGCAATTCCCAACGGGAGAGTTTTACGTTTCGGTACTATATAAAGGCAACCTCTGAAAACCCGGACATTTGGCACAGGAACAAATGATGCCGAACGGAAGCAGACAGATGCCCGGACGTTCTCAGAGATTGTCATAGTCGGCGGCGCAGACCGTTCAGGCAAAACCGGCTCCCCTTTGGCGCAAAAGCGCACCGATTACCGTCGCCGCGAAAGCGTTTCATACAGAAGAACATCTTTCGGTACATAGTATGCCGCCGAAAAATTTAATTGACATGGGAGCACTGTATGGAATATAATAATGGTTAATAATGAATCCAAATTCAGACAGATCGTGAAAGGACTGTAAAATCAAATGAGAAAAACCGTCGGAATTATTTTTGCCGATTCTATGGAATATCTCCCGTTTCAGAAATCAGCCGCCGAAAAGGGAGCAAAAGAAGGTACCCTCCGGGGTCTCAACAGCACTTCTTACACCGTAAAAAGCGATAACAATGAGCTGGATATTGTTGCTGTTGAATGCGGAATCGGAAAAGTCAACGCCGCTTTCGCCGCCGCCGTTCTGATCACCGAATCCAAAGCCGATATCATTCTCAACGCCGGGCTTTCGGGTGCCATCAGTAAAGTCAAAAGAGAGGATATCGTCGTCGGGACAAGCTATATGCAATGTGACCTTGATCTGACGGCAATCGGCTACAAGCTTGCCGAAAAGCCGGACGGTGAGGAGTATATCCACCCGGCGGACGAAGGGCTTGTTGAACTGACAAAGCAAATCGGCTCGTTTCACTACGGAAAGCTTGGCACGGGCGACATCTTTTTGACCGACAAAAGCAAAAAAGAGCTTTATAAGGAGCTGTTCTCTCTTAGTGCTTTCGATATGGAGACGGGAGCGATTGCAAGTGTATGCCGCAAGTGTGGTGTGCCGTTTCTTTCGGTTCGCAAGATCAGTGATGACGCCGATGACGCCTCGGGCGAAGATTACCGCGAAATGAACGACCGCGCAGAAGCGTGTCTGACGGAGATTTTAGAGAAACTTACGGAAAAAATATGTGAAACCATGTAAAAAAATCCCAAATACCTATTGACAAGGTAGGTTTGTTCGGTTATAATACGTTCATCTTAACGAAAGGTGGCGGAAGCTTTGCACGAAAAATTCAACAAATTCGAAGATCTCGTCCGACAGAACTTCCGTTTCGGACGAATGTGCGGTTAACCAATCGAAAACACTTGACATCCGTCTTATTTTAAGCCTATAATAACATTAAACATCTGTATATGAAAGGAGTCAATCACTCATGAAAAAAATAGTATCCGTTTCACTTGCATTCATCCTCGTTCTCGGCTGCATTTTCGCTTTTGCTTCCTGCGGCGGTAAGAACGACGCAAACACTGACGCTTCTTCCGGCGACGCTGCCGCAAGCAAGACCCCGACGGTTATCGCCGTTCCCAACGACACCACAAACGAAGCCAGAGCGTTAATGCTTCTTGAAGATAACGGTCTTATCAAGCTCAAAGAAGGCGCAGGCATTGCCGCCACGAAGAACGACATCACCGAAAATCCGTACAACATCGAAATCAAAGAAGTGGAAGCTGCTCAGATTCCCAACGTTCTTCGGGACGTTGACTTCGGCGTCATCAACTCCAACTATGCCATTTCCGCCGGTATCAATCCGAAAGAACAGGCTCTTGTTCAGGAAGGTTCCGCTTCCGCTTACTCCAACATTCTTGCCGTGAAAGAAGGCAACGAAAACAGCGACAGCATCAAGGCTCTTGTTGCTGCTCTTGAAAGCAAGAAGGTTGCTGACTTCATCAACGAAAAGTATGACGGTTCGGTCGTCAGCGTTGTTGAGGCTCCGGGTGACGGTTTTGACACTTCCGTTGACTATGATGCACTGAAAGGCACCACCATCAAGGTTGCCGCTTCCCCCGCTCCGCACGCTGAGATTCTTGCGGTAGCGAAGGAAATTCTCAAGGAAAAGGACATCACGCTTGACGTTATCGAATATACCGATTATGTTCAGCCGAACAACGTTGTCGAAAGCGGCGAAGTTGATGCAAACTACTTCCAGCATACGCCTTATCTTGACGACTTCAACAAGGAAAACGGCACGCACATCGTTTCCGTCTCTTCCATTCATGTTGAGCCGATGGGCATTTACGGCGGCAAGCAGACATCTCTTGACGCAATCAAGAATAAGTAATATAATAGCAATAAGCAGTGCCGGTTGCGGTTGCAATCGGCACTTCAACATTAAGGAGGTCAAGAAGCCTTGATAGAAATAAAAGGACTTTCCAAAACCTTTCAGAC
>JALEYA010000238.1 GCA_022779945.1 Oscillospiraceae bacterium
TTAGATAATGAAATTCATTTTGCGGAAGTAATTTTGCTATTTTCTCAGTCTTTGGCGCAATTACGCATTACGCATTACGAATTACGAATTGTAAGGAGGCTATCATGTCTGACTCCCAAAAACAAACCGTTCAGTGGTTCCCCGGTCACATGGCGAAAACAAGGCGGCTTATTAAAGAAAGTCTGCCGCTCGTTGACGCTGTCACCGAGCTTCTTGACGCAAGAATACCGCTTGCAAGCCGAAATCCGGAGCTTGACGAACTCACCGGTAAAAAGCCGAGAATTGTGCTTTTGAATAAGTGCGATATGGCAGACGGAAAAACCACGCAGGAATGGATCGAATACTTCAAGTCTCACGGTCAGAACGCGCTTGCCGTGGACTGTCGCAGCGGAAAAGGGCTTTCGGCTTATCATCCGCTTGTGCACCGTGTGCTTGCCGACAAAATCAAGCAAAACGAGGAAAAAGGTATGCCCGGTAAGGCCCTGCGAGTGATGGTTGTTGGTATTCCGAATACAGGGAAGTCCTCGTTTATCAACCGTATGGCGGGCAAAAGCCGTGCTAAAGTAGCGGATAAGCCCGGCGTCACCCGACACAATCAGTGGTTTGCCATCGGAAACGGAATTGAACTGCTTGATACACCGGGTGTGCTGTGGCCGAAGTTTGACGACCCGAAGGTTGGTGACAAGCTTGCGTTTATCGGCTCGGTCAAGGACGAAGTCACCGATAGTGAGACGATGGCTTGCCGACTTCTTGATGTGCTCAAAAGTGACTATATTGACCTGCTTTGTGAACGATATAAGCTCGACCGTGATGCGGTTGCTTCGGCGCAAAGCTATGAGGTGCTTGAATTTATCGCTAAAAAGCGCGGTATGTTGTTACGGGGTGGCGAGTTCGATTACGAAAGAGCATCGGTTATGCTGCTTGACGAATATCGGGCAGGCAAGCTTGGCCGGATTTCTTTTGAAAAGCCGGGACAAATTTGAATGAAGCACGTTCTGATGGGCGCATGAAATGGTAATAACCGTAAGCTGTTCCGATGTGGAGCAGCTTTTTTCGGTGCCTTGAATCTGAATGATAAATGTTGGAAGTTACGCAAGAATATTTTAATTTAGAGGTTGCCTTTAGTTTAGTCACGTGGTGACTCCAATGCCGGGTGTCACGGTGATTAATTGAAAGCTGAGTGCCCGAGCCGCAAACTGAGCGGTAAATTTTAGTTTGTCGGTCGCGTGGCGACTCCAATGCCGGATTTCACTGTGCTTGATTGAAAGCTGGGTGCCCGAGTCGTTAACCGCGTAGGGGCAGCCCCATGTGGCTGCCCAAAATATGGCAAACCTTTCATCTCAGGTAAACAGGAAGAGACGGACAGACCCGGGCGACCACACGGGGTCGCCCCTACGGGAATCAACCGAGTCTAACCGTTAGCGAGAAACCCCTCTGTCAGCGGAGCTGACATCTCCCCCCTTTCAGGGGAGAAAAATATTTTAGAGGGCTCGATATGTATGGATTCGCCCCTGAAAGGGGAGATGTCACGCAGTGACAGAGGGGTCTTATCCCGATAAACTGAAATTTACTACATAAATGTGTCGCTAAAAATCATCTTTTTGTTCTTCACATATTCGAACATTTGTGCGAGCTCCTCTTTACAACTTCGAACATTTGTGCTATACTAAAGCAAACAAATGTTCGAAAGAAGGCGAATCCTGTGTCGGAACGAACGATTCTTCATTGTGATCTGAATAATTTCTTTGCTTCGGTCGAGTGCTTTCATCACCCCGAGTTCAAAAACGTACCGATGGCGGTTTGCGGAAGCGTGGAGGAGCGCCACGGAATTGTCCTTGCCAAAAATGAGGAAGCGAAAAAATACGGCGTGAAAACCGCACAGCCCGTGTGGGAGGCAAAGCTTGTCTGTCCCGAGCTTGTGATTGCCGAACCGCATTATGACGAATACCTGCGTTTTTCGTCTCTGGTGCGGAAAATCTATGAGGAATACACCGACCTTGTCGAGCCGTTCGGAATTGACGAATGCTGGCTTGATGTTACAGGCAGTCTGATGCTTTTCGGGAGCGGAGAAAAAATCGCCGAAACGCTTCGCCGCCGGGTAAAAAAAGAAATCGGATTGACGATTTCCGTCGGCGTGAGCTTCAATGAAATTTTTGCAAAGCTCGGTTCCGACCTGAAAAAGCCGGACGCCGTTACGGTGATTCCGAAAAATGGCTTTCGGGACATTGTCTGGCCTTTGAAAATCGAAGAGATGATCGGAGTGGGGCGGTCAACGAAGAAAAGTCTCAATTCGATCGGTGTTTATACCTTAGGCGAGCTTGCCGCCTGTGACGAAAAAGAGCTTTCCTTGCTTTTGGGTAAGGCAGGGCTTGAGCTTTGCCGGAATGCAAAGGGATTGAATAACTCTCCCGTCCTGTCACAGTCGCTTATGCCGCCGGCGAAAAGCTTCGGAAGAAGCATGACTTGCCGGTGTGACCTTGTAAACGAAGAGCAGGTGAAAAGCGTACTGCTTTATCTTGCCGATAAGGTCGCAAGAAGCCTTCGGGAAAACGGCGCCTTTGCGACCCTTGTTCAGATCAGTGTCAGAGACACCGCTCTTGTAACCCGTGAAAAACAATGCGTGCTCGACGAGCCGACAAGACTTGTGCAAAAGCTTTTTTCTTACGGTATGCAGCTTTTTCATGAGCTTTGGTCCTGGCAGGACAATATCCGCTCGGTCGGAATCAGGGCGGCGGGACTTGTCGGCGAAAAATGCAGTTATCAGTACAGCCTTTTCAGCGACGCAAACAAGACGGAAAAGCTTGAAAGGCTTGAAAATCAGATTTTCTCGATAAGAGAGAAGTACGGCTATGATGCCGTGTTCAGAGCGAACACCATGCTCGTTCCCGGTACGCACAGAGAAAATATAGGCTTTTCGGGATTTCACGCATGAGAATTAAAAAATAACTGTTAAAAAACTGAAATATTCGTATTCAGCAATAAAAAAGTGCCCATTTAGTGTATATTCCTTTTATAGTTTTAAACAGATGTTGTTATACGGTATATGGATACTGCTTCAAGGAGGAGAAAAATGGTATTTTCAAACTTGTTTTTTATCTATATGTTTTTGCCCTTGAGCCTGATTGCTTACTTTCTGGCGAAGGATATCAAAGCAAAAAATGTTATATTGCTTTGTTTCTCGCTTTTCTTTTATGCGTGGGGCGAACCAAAATATGTTTTCATTCTGATCGCCGAAGCGTTTGCGGACTATGTTCTGGCGTTGGCAATCGAAAAGAACCGGAACGACGAAAAAAAAGCGAAAATAGCACTTGTCGGTGCGGTCGTTGTCGATCTGGGTCTGCTTTGTATTTTCAAGTATCTTACCTTCATTCTCGAAAACGTGAAAGATATTACCGGAGCGCAGTTTCAGGTTATGCAGATTGCTTTGCCGATCGGTATTTCGTTTTATACCTTTCAGCTTTTGTCTTATGTTATCGACGTTTACCGCGGCGAAGTGGAGGCGCAAAAGAAATTCGGGTATGTGCTTTTGTATGCGAGCCTTTTCCATCAGTGTATCGCCGGTCCCATCGTAAGATATCAGGACGTATGCCGCGAAATTGTTGATCGAAAAACCGACTTGAACCAGATTTCAAAGGGCATCAGCCGCTTTGCCGTAGGACTCGGAAAAAAAGCTTTGCTTGCGAATGTCTGCGGCGAGATTGCCGATATGGTTCTTCTTTCGGATTCGGCTCTTGCGGTTGCTGCTGACTACGAAAAAAATCTTGCCTTACTGCAGTCGAGACCGGCATTGGGTCTGTGGTTCGGTGTGCTGATATATATGCTTCAGATCTATCTTGATTTTTCCGCTTACTCTGATATGGCGATCGGCATGGGTCAGATGATCGGCTTCCACTATAAAGAGAATTTCGATTATCCGTATATGTCAAAGAGTGTCGGCGAATTCTGGAGACGCTGGCATATGTCGTTGGGCTCGTTCTTCCGCGATTATGTTTACATACCGCTCGGCGGAAACCGGAAAGGAATGGCGAGGACGATTTTCAATATGTTCGTTGTCTGGGCGCTGACCGGTCTTTGGCACGGAGCAAGCTGGAACTTCGTTTTGTGGGGGCTTTATTTCTTTGTATTCCTCGTCCTCGAACGGCTGTTCCTCGGCGAAAAGCTGAAAAAAGCGCCGTCTGCCGTTTCAAGCATTTATCTTCTTGTGATCGTATATTTCGGCTGGATTCTTTTCCGCTTCCGGAATTTAAGCTTTGTCGGTACGGTTCTCAAGGGAATGTTCGGGTTGAATGCGAACGGCTTTACAAGCTTCGAAATCTCGGCACTTATCAAGAATAATATTTTCTTCCTGATAGTTGCCGTCATTGCCGCAACACCGCTTATGAAATATGTCGGAAGACTGTTAAATTCCGTTTCAAGAACCAATCCGTACGCCGCAATATTCAATGTTACAAGAAAAATTGCGGTTCCGGTTGCCTTGTTGATTCTTTCGACGATGTCTCTTGTCGGCGACAGCTATAATCCGTTCCTGTATTTCCAGTTCTGATGAAAGGGGAGTGACTTTGAAATGAAGAAGAAAAAATATCCGAAGCAATTCATTATCCGGGTGAAAAAATACATAAAGCTTTCAAAATCGTTGCTTCCCGGATTGTTCTTCCTGTGCCTGACGCTCGGTATGCTGTTTTCTCTTATCATACCGCTGCGCCCGACGTATTCCGATGTCGAAAAAAGAGAGCTGGCGAAATTTCCGGAGTTTTCATTTACCGCCCTTGTAAGCGGCAGCTATTTTAAGGATATCGACACCTGGTTTGCCGACACTTTCCCGTTCCGCGAGGGGCTGATTACCGTCAACAGTAAGCTTTCCGAGCTTCGCGGTGTCGGAGACAGAATTTACGGCCTTAACGATATGGCGGTTCAGACGGTTCCCGAAGTAACGTCCGGGAAGGAACCCGAAAATACCGGAGAAGAGGAAACTTCCGCAACGACCGAAAAGCAGACCGAACCGACTGTTCCTGATCAGATCAATGATGTGACCCAGACGCTCGGCGGCGTGCTGGTCATCGGCGACAGCGGATATGAGTACTGCTCTTTCCACCAGAATGTTGCCGATAAATATGCGGGAATCATCAATAAAACGGCAAAAGAGCTGAAGGAAATTTCGAGCGTTTACTGCATGGTTGTTCCGACGAGCATGGATATCACCATTTCGGACAATGTTCGTAAAGGCATCAATTCCTGCGATCAGTCTGAGGTGGCGAAATATATTTATGATTCACTCAACACTGGTGCAAAGACTGTTGATCTTTATACGCAGCTTCGTATGCACCGTGACGAATATGTATATTTCAGAACCGACCATCACTGGACGGCTTTGGGCGCTTATTATGCATATGAAAAATTCTGTGAAACGGCGGGATATAAGCCGATTACTCTTGATAAGTATAAAAAGGTCAGTTACGGTGATTTCCTCGGTTCGTTTTACGGGGATACCAACAACTCGGCAATGAGGAAGAATCCTGACGATCTGATTGCCTATCTTCCGCCGTATAAATCAAGTCTGACCTTTACCAATCCGGAAGGAAAGAGCTTCAACTGGGATCTTGTTCACGATGTCAGTAATTATCCGATTTCACAAAAGTACAATTCCTTCGCCGGAAGCGACAATCCGTTTACGGTGATTGAAAACCTTTCAAAAGAAAAAGGTAAAACCTGTCTTGTCATCAAAGAGAGCTTCGGTAACGCGATGATTCCGTTCCTTGTCGGAAAATATAAGAAGGTATATGTGATTGATTACCGGTATTATAAAAAAGGAATTATTGCTTTTGCCAAGCAAAATAAAATCAATGATGTTTTGTTCATCAACAATGCATCCGCCGTCAGAAGCGATACATTGATTGAACGAATGAGACTGATTGCCAATTAAAACAAAGGAGAATACAACAAATATGGTAAAGCATGTTGTGATGTGGAAATTCAAGGAGTTTGCCCAGGGCAGAACGAAAGAAGAAAACCTTATGCTTGTCAAGTCAATGCTTGAGAAGCTTCCCGAAAAGATTGATTTTATCCGCTCAATGGAGGTCCGGCTTAACGAGAACCCGAAGGAGGGAATGTACGACGCCGTACTGATCAGTACCTTCGATTCTTTAAGCGACGTTGAGCGGTACCGGGTTCATCCGGAGCATAAAGCGATTTCTTCTTATGTGTCACTTGTCCGTGAGGACAGAGCGAGTGTTGATTTTACTGTATGATAGCGGCAATGGTCTGATTTTGCCTTCAAATGAATCAGTTGAACGGTCGGATATTTTTTAACAAACTTTTAACTTTTTCAGAATCGCTCGACTTCCAGTGTTTAACGTGATAAAATAATCAAGCTAAAAGCTCGCTTTTTTGTGAAAAGCGACAAAAGAAAGGGGTAAGCTGATGAAAGCTAACGAAAGTGTTAAAAACTATCCGTCTTCCCTTCGAATGTATACCAATTATACAGTCAGGGAAATCAAGAAGGTCTGCAAGACATACGGACCGCGTGCGTCTGCCTACGACGCAGAAAGAAAGGCTCAGGAGCATTTCGCCGAGGAGATGAAAACCTGTGCAGATGACGTCAAGATTGAGGATTTTGATGTACATCCGCTGGCATTCATGTCCTGGATCGTCATTGACGGTATCCTTGCGCTTCTGGCTCTTGTTTTTTCATTCCTTAAATTGCCGGTCGTATCGACAGTTCTTATTGCTATTGCGATTCTATGTATGTTCTGTGAATTCCTGATGTATTGGGAATTTCTTGATCCTCTTTTCCCGAAAAGAAAGTCCTGCAACGTTGTCGGCAAAAGGACGCCGACCGGCGAAGTAAAGCAGAGAATTATTTTCAGCGGACACGTTGACTCCTCATACGAGTGGACTTACACCCATCTCGGCGGAAAAGGTCTTCTTTTCGCTGTCGGTATTTACGGCGTTGTTGGCATGTTCTATGTTTTCATTGTTTCGCTTATTACAACGATCGCAAAAGGTCCGGTCGGTGCAGAAGTTGACGGATTCCTTGAAGTGCTCAAGTATATTCAGCTTGCTTTTGCTCCCGGTTTTGTTCTGGTTATGTTCTTTGTTAACTTCAAGCTTCCCGTTGAAGGTGCAAACGATAACCTTACCGGTGCCGTTACTTCAATCGCTGTTCTGAAATACCTTGAAGATAACAACATTACTTTTGAAAACACAGAAGTTGTTGCCATGACGTCGGGCTGTGAAGAGTCCGGACTCAGAGGCGCAAGAGCGTATACCAAAGCGCACATTGATGAGCTTAAGGAAATCCCGACCGTTTTCTTCGGTATGGATACCTTGAGAGACTATGAGGATATGGCGATTTACAGCCGTGACATGACCGGTACCGTCAAGACCGATCCGAGAGTTTGTGCTCTTATGAAAAAAGCCGCAAGACTGACCGGACTCGATCTTCCTTATTCGTCGGTTTATCTCGGAGCATCCGATGCTGCCGCTGTTACCAAGCTTGGCGTTCCTGCGGCAACTCTCGCCGCGATGAATCCCGGTCCGCCGAAGTATTATCACACAAGAGAAGATACTGCCGACAATATGGTACAGAAGACAATTGAAAAAGGACTTGACATTTGTCTTCAGGCTCTCTTCCTTTACGACGAAGTCGGTCTTCGTGAATCCTATGATGATATTGAGGGCTTTGAAACCGAGTTTGACGGGAAATAAGTACATAAGCAGACCGTTGCGTTGACGACGGTCTGTATTATTTTTATAAAATGACAATTCTGTTATTGACTTTTTTGTGCCGAAAGCTATAATAGTTATTGAATAAATTTTTGGATGTGATGAGATGAAAAATAATAACAAGGGCGTGAAGATTGTACTTGTCGTATGTGTCTTGTGCTTTGCCGCTATTCTTGTGTTTACGGCGGCCGGTATGGGTAATGCGGGGATCGTTCCGCTTTCTCCGACCTCTCTCGTACAGTCGACGGCCGAAAAAAAGACCGAAAAAACAACAAAGAATAAAGTGAAAGAGACAGTCGAAAACAAAACTACGGAAAAAAAGACGCAAGCGACTGAAACGTCGCAGACGCAGCCGCCCGCAACAACGGCTGCGCCGACAACCACTGTGCCAGAGACCACGGAGGAAACCACAATCCCGCTTGTTTCTTACAGCCACAGTGAAACCGAGGCTACTACCGCGGCGACCACACTGCCTACAACGGTTGCCCAGACCACACAAAAAGCTTCCTCTGCAACTTCAAGCGGAAGAATCGTGGTTGACCCGAGAAATGTTCAATGGAATCTTATCGTCGTCAATTCAAGCCGTGAAATCCCGGAGGGATATGTACCTCAGCTCAAAGAAATCCTCGGCTGTGGAAAATATCTTGATTACCGTGTGGCTCCGCATTACGAGGAAATGTATTATGCCGCCAAGAAGGACGGTATTATCCTGACTCCTTATTCGGCATACAGAACCTACGAAAGACAAAAGAACAACTATAACAATCTTACCAGTAAATATATGTCCCAGTACGGTCTCAGCCGTGAGGCTGCCGCCGCAAAAGCCGCAACTGTTATTCTTCCTCCGGGAACGAGCGAACATAATCTCGGTCTTGCGATGGACGTTTGTAATGTATATGACTCGTTTGCTTACAGCAAGGAGTATGCGTGGCTTCAGCAGCATGCACATGAATATGGATTCATTCTGCGCTACACCAAGGAAAAACAGCCGATTACCGGTATTGTTCCCGAACCGTGGCATTGGCGCTATGTCGGCGTTGAATATGCCAAGAAAATCAAGGACAGCGGTTTATGCCTTGAGGAGTATCTGGATTCGATCGGAGTTTCCTATTAAATTTAAAAAAACTATTGACATTTTCGTTCACAGGTGATAAGATATATCGGACAACAAAGAAGGACAGTTCCGTTCTCACCTGCCGGATACGATTCAGGCTTGGTCAATAGCTTAATGTGAGTGTATTGATGCGTGAACGGGGTTATTCTGTTCACGCTTTGATTTTCTAAGCCCAGCGCAATAAGCGCAGCTAATTTTTATCGGAGGTGTATGAACATCGCTATCAAAGAAATGCAAATCAACGAAGAAATCCGCGACAAGGAACTGAGAGTTGTTACCGGTGACGGTGAAGTTCTCGGTATTATGTCAGCGCAGGAAGCTTTGAAGATTGCCGAGGAAAGAAATCTTGACCTTGTAAAAATCGCTCCCCAGGCCAAACCGCCCGTGTGCAAAATCATGGACTACGGCAAGTACCGCTTCGAAATGGCCAAGCGTGAAAAGGAAGCGAAGAAAAATCAGCATACCGTCGAAATCAAGGAGATCCGTCTCTCCCTTAACATCGACACGCACGATTTTGAAACAAAGGTCAACCACGCAAAGCGTTTTCTTGAAAGCGGCAACAAAGTAAAGGTTTCCATTCGTTTCCGCGGGCGTCAGATGGCTCATCCCGAGAACGGACTTGTCACCATGTCCAAATTCTCTGAAGCCTGTCAGGAATTCAGCTCGGTTGAAAAGCCTGCAAAGCTCGAGGGCAGATCTATGCTCATGTTCTTGGCACCTAAGACGAAAAAGTAATAACAGGAGGAATAACAATGCCTAAAATTAAAACACACAGCGGAGCAAAAAAACGTTTCAAGCTCTCCAAAAACGGAAAGCCCATGCGCGGCCATGCTTATAAGTCTCACATCCTTACCAAGAAGAACACCAAGCGCAAGAGAAATCTTCGTAAGGTTGAGGTTGCCGACACCACAAATGTTAAGCAGATCAAGCGTCTTGTTCCCTATAAATAATCGGACGCTTACGCTACTGACAACGAAAATATTATCGATTTAACGGAGGTACTGAATCATGGCTCGTATAAAAGGCGCAATGATGACTCGTAAGAGAAGAAATAAAGTATTAAAACTCGCGAAGGGCTACTACGGCTCCAAGCACAGTCTCTTCAAAACGGCGAAGCAGGCTGTCATGAAGTCCGGCAACTACGCATACATCGGAAGAAAACAGAAGAAGCGTGATTTCCGCCGCCTTTGGATTACAAGAATTTCCGCCGCATGCAAGGCAAACGGAACGAATTATTCGACCTTTATCAACGGTCTGAAGAAAGCCGGCATCACCCTTAACAGAAAGATGCTTTCCGAAATCGCAATTGCCGATCCCGCAGCTTTCACTGCTCTTGTTGAAAAAGCAAACGCTGCTCTTTAATTGAATAGAATGCGTCCGGGATTTTCCTCTCGGACGTATTTGTCATTTTAATAAAGCCGTATTTTCTGCGGTTTTTAAGTTTGTTTTAAGACTGTACAGAAAAATATTGGGGAAAGAGAGAATTTGACAATGAGATTTTTGACGATCGACAGTGTCAATAATGAAAAAATCAAACATGCCGTTAAGCTCAGTTCCAATGCAAAATACCGTCGGGAGTGCGGAGCGTTTTTTCTTGAAGGACTGAGGCTTTGCCGTGACGCAGCCGAAAGTGCGGCGGATATTATCACTCTCTTTTTTACCGAAGATGCTTATGAAAAATATACCCATGATATCGAACGGATTGCCGGAAAAGCCGAAACCGCTTATCTGATTTCGGCGGCCTGTGCCAATAAGCTTTCGGACACCAAAACGAGCCAGGGTGTATTTTTGATATGCGGATTTCCGCTGCTCGCCGATGAAAGTGAAATCGATACAAACGGTAAGTATATCGCACTGGAAAGTATTCAGGATCCGTCTAACCTCGGTGCTGTTTGCCGTACGGCGGAGGCGCTCGGAATTGACGGTGCTGTTTTGTGCGGCTGTTGTGATGTTTTTAATCCCAAGGCCCAGCGCTCGGCGATGGGCAGTCTTTTACGGCTGAAGATCATAAAAACCGATGATCTGTCATCTCTTATACTGAAGCTGAAAGATCGTTCGATGACGGTTCTTGCGACAACTCCTGACAGCCGTGCAAAATCAGTGACCGAAATTGATATGACTGGCGGTGTACTTGCCGTTATCGGAAACGAAGGCAACGGTGTAAGTCAAGAGATTTTTGACCTGTGTGACCTTGTGACGATTCCGATGAAAGGCAGAGCCGAATCCCTGAATGCCTCTATGGCGGCGGCGCTTGTCATGTGGGAAATGATGCGCTGAAGTATCATATGACCTTTTTCCGTCACTTAAAATACGAAAGGACGGTTGTGACCACTTGAATGTGAGCGACCGGAAACGGAATCAATGAAAGACGCTAACTATTGGCTATGGCTTCAAAAAAGTCTCGGTTACGGTGCGAATCTGGGATATTTAATTCGTTATTTCGGATCCGCCCGCGGTGTTTACGAAGCCGGAGAAAACGCATGGCGTAAAAGCGGACTGTTCGGCACAAGCCTTTTTGATGTCGATTCGTCCCGTATCAACAGCCTGCGGTCCACTTCGCTTTATTCCTGCGAGAAAACCGTTGCGCTTTGTGAAAGGGAAAACATATCTATCGTAACACCTCAGGATGAGGAGTACCCGAAACTACTGAAAAGAATCGAAAACTTTCCGGCGGTTTTATTTGTCAAGGGTGACCTTTCGTTTGTCAACCGCTCAAGCTGTGTTGCTGTTGTCGGAACCAGAAAACCCTCTGAATACGGACGGGAAGCGGCGAGAAGTGTTGCAAACGGTCTTGTCAAAGCCGGTATCTGTGTGATCAGCGGCGGCGCACTCGGTGTGGACAGTATTGCACATACTGCGGCAGTGGAAGGGGACGGAAAAACCGTCATGGTTCTCGGCTGCGGAATCGGTTACGATTATCTGAAAGAAAACGAAGCATTGCGGCAGGCGGTGAGCGAAAGCGGAGCCGTTATCAGCGAATATGTTCCCGGCTCTTCTGCGTCTTTGAAAAATTTTCCGATGAGAAACCGAATCATCTCCGGTATTTCAAGAGGCGTTGCCGTGATTGAAGCCGGTGAAAAAAGCGGTACTTTAAACACAGCAAGGCACGCCAAAAAGCAAAACCGTGATCTGTTCGTTGTGCCCGGTGATATTTCAAGCGTGTCGTTCACCGGCTCAAATAAGCTGATTCGTGAAGGTGCTAAGGCGATTTTTTCCGCAAACGATGTTTTGTCCTATTATGCACTTGCCGATAAGGCTGTCAATGAGATTGAGGCAAAAGCCGGAAGGGAGCCGTTTTACGGCATTCACAGTTTTAAATCGAATCCGACCGATCATAATACAGATGAAAATAAACCGCAGCGTCAGTCTTTGCAGCGGGTTGATACCGTGAAAGAAAACGACGTAATTCCTGAAATCCCCGAATCCCCAAAATGTTTTTCACCGACGCCGCCCGACGGTGTCAGCGAAAATGCAAAAATCATGTATAATCTGCTGTCAGACGGAAGAAGCGAGATCGACGAACTGACAAGAGACAGCGGACTTGATGTCCGTGATGTTCTGATTGCTCTTACCGAGCTTGAAATGGAGAAGGCCGCCGTATCTTTGGGCGGCAACCGATATGCTCTTTGCTGACAGATGAAAATAAATAAACGAAAAGGTGAATATATGTCCGATCTGATTATTGTGGAGTCACCGTCAAAGGCCAAGACTCTCAAAAACTATCTCGGAAGCGGCTATCATATTGTCGCTTCAAAAGGCCACGTCCGGGATCTCTCTCCGACAAGACTGAGCGTTGACGTCAAGAAAGATTTCGAGCCGAAATACTACATTGTTAAAGGTAAGGAAGACCTTGTCAAGCAGCTTGAAAAAGAAGTTGCCGAAAGCGATAAAGTTTATCTTGCGACCGACCCCGATCGTGAGGGAGAAGCAATTTCGTGGCATCTTGCTGCACTTCTGGGTCTTGATTTAAACGAAGCAAACCGAGTCACATTTAATGAAATCACAAAAACAGGTGTCAAAAACGGTATGGCTGCACCTCGTAAAGTGGATATGGATCTTGTCAATGCTCAGCAGGCAAGACGCATTCTCGACCGTCTTGTCGGTTATAAGTTGAGTCCCTTTGTGTCCCAAAAAATACGCAGAGGTCTTTCCGCAGGACGGGTTCAGAGTGTTGCCGTCAGAATGATTGTGGACCGCGAAGACGAAATCAGAGCGTTTGTCCCCGAAGAATACTGGACGATTGACGGTAAGTTTTTCGGATCAAATAAGCGTATTATCAACGCTGCTTTTTACGGCGACGAAACGGGTAAGCGCGAGCTGAAAAACGAAAAGGAAACCGATGAAATTCTTTCAAGGCTCGAGAACGCCGTTTATACCGTAAGCTCTTTGAAAAAAGGAACAAGAAAAAAGAACCCTGCTCCTCCGTTTATCACATCGACCCTTCAGCAGGAAGCGGCGAAAAAACTCGGCTTCCGAGCGGAAAGAACCATGAAGATTGCCCAGGAGCTTTATGAAGGCGTTGAAATCGCCGGAATGGGATCCGTCGGTCTTATCACCTACATGAGAACGGACTCACTGAGAATTTCCGAAGAAGCACGAGCGGCGGCGGATTCTTATGTAAGACGGGTATACGGCGACAAATATATGCCGGAAAAGCCGCGGTATTTTAAATCAAGAAGCAACGCGCAGGACGGACACGAAGCGATCCGACCGTCCTCTGTTGAATTGACGCCCGACAGCATCAAGTCGAGCCTGAGTGCCGAGCAATATAAGCTGTACTCTCTTATCTGGCGGCGTTTTCTGGCAAGCTTAATGGCACAATGTGTTCAGAACACCGTCAAGCTTGAAATCAAGGGTGTCGGTGAAAAAGAAAAAGACGGCGGCTATTGTCTGTTTACCGCAAGCGGATATTCCGTGAAGTTTGACGGTTTTACCGTTCTTTACAGCAGTGACGACGAAGAAAAAAGCAAGCTTCCGGACGGGATTGCGGAAAATGCGACGCTCAAGGCCAAAGAGCTTTCGAAAAATCAGCATTTTACTCAGCCGCCGGCACGATACACCGAAGAGTCGCTCATCAAAATGCTTGAAGAAAACGGAGTCGGAAGACCGAGTACTTATGCTACTATTATTTCAACGATCGTCAAGCGTGAATATGTCACAAGAAAGTCAAAACAGCTGATTCCCACGGAGCTTGGCGAAACGATTACCAAGCTGTTGAAAGAGCGTTTTCCGAAGATCGTCAATACGAAGTTCACTGCACAGATGGAGACCGGTCTTGATAAAGTCGGTGACGGTGAGGAAGATTATATCAAACTTCTTCATTCGTTCTACGGCGATTTTGAACAGACGCTTCAAAAAGCGAAGGAAGAAATGCAGGGTGTGAAGATTCAGCTGAAAGAGGATCAGACGGATATTCCCTGCGAAAAATGCGGTCGTATGATGGTTGTCAAAACCGGTCGGTTCGGCAAGTTTCTTGCCTGCCCGGGCTATCCCGAGTGCAAGAATACGAAGCCGTATGTGGTTGAAACCGGTGCCGCTTGTCCGAAGTGCGGCGGAAAGGTCATCTCAAGAAAATCAAAGAGAGGCTACACCTTCTTCGGCTGTGAAAAATGGCCTGAGTGTGATTTCATGACATGGGATAAGCCGACCGAAGAAAAATGTCCGAATTGCGGAAAATCGCTGTTCAAGGCCAAGGGTAATATGCTGACCTGTCTTGACGAAAACTGCGGTTATAAAGCGAAGGCCAAGAAAGAAAAAGAATAAGACGATGAATAAAAAAGTAATTGTTATCGGCGCCGGACTTGCCGGTGTTGAAGCGGCGTGGCAGTGTGCGAATGCCGGGATAGAGACCGTTCTTTATGAGATGAAACCGAATAAGTTCAGCCCGGCGCATCATAATCCGAATTTTGCCGAGCTTGTCTGTTCAAACTCATTGAAGGCTTCAAGACTTGAATCGGCGGCGGGACTTTTGAAGGCAGAAATGCGGCTTCTGGGTTCCGTCTGTATGGAGTGCGCCGAGAAATGCGCCGTTCCGGCAGGCGGCGCTCTTGCGGTGGACAGGGATGAATTTTCTGCCCTTGTTACCGAAAAAATCGAGTCGCATCCTCTTATTCGTGTCATTCATGAAGAGGCAACCGAAATTCCCGACGGGAATGTGATTGTCGCAGCGGGACCTTTGGCAAGTGAAGCGCTCAGCGAAAGCATCCGTACACTTTGCGGAAGCGGACTTTCGTTTTATGATGCGGCCGCTCCGATCGTGACAGCTGAAAGTATCGATATGAAAAGCGCTTTTTGCGCATCACGTTATGACCGTGGCGGTGACGATGACTATATCAACTGTCCGATGAACAAAGAAGAATATGAAGCCTTTCACGAGGCTCTTGTCAATGCCGAAAGTGCCGAAGTTCATTCGTTTGACAGAAGAAAGGACGTCTACGAAGGCTGTATGCCGATTGAAGTAATGGCGAAAAGAGGGAAAGATACGATTCGTTTCGGCCCTTTAAAGCCTGTCGGACTTCGGGATCCGAATACCGGTCACAGACCGTGGGCTGTCTTGCAGCTTCGCAAGGAAAACAAAAACGGCACAATGTATAACCTTGTCGGATTTCAGACGAATCTGAAGTTTGGTGAGCAGAAGCGGGTCTTCTCGATGATTCCTGCCCTGAAAAATGCCGAATTTGTCCGTTACGGCGTTATGCACCGCAACACTTTCCTGGATTCGCCGAGGCTTCTTGCACCATCGTTCAGCTTCAAGAATCGTCAAGGTTTGTTCTTTGCCGGTCAGATAACGGGTGTTGAAGGCTATATGGAGTCTGCCTCGTCGGGTATCATGGCGGGTATCAATATGGTAAGAGTTCTTAGCGGCAAGCCGGAACTGGTTTTGCCCGAAACGACAATGATCGGCGCACTTTCCCACTATATCAGCGATGAATCGGTCAAAAATTTTCAGCCGATGGGTGCGAACTTTGGTGTTTTACCGCCGATTGAGCCGAAAATCAGAGATAAAAAGCTCCGATATAAGGCTCTTTCCGAAAGAGCAATCGCTGAACTTGAAAATATTCTGAATCGTGAACAATAAAAAGAAAGGAGCATTATGATAGCCTGGCTCTTCGAAGCTCGGCGCATATTCAGAAAAAATGTTTGAACAATTTGAAAAGAATCTTGGGTACACTTTTAAAAACATTTCCTATCTCGAGATTGCGTTGACACATTCGTCTTATGCGAATGAAAAACAGCTGTCCCGTGATTGCAACGAAAGACTGGAATTTCTCGGAGACTCGGTTTTAGGCGTTATCACGGCGGATTACTTTTACCACAATCTCGGTCATCTTCCTGAGGGAGAGATGACAAAAAGAAGAGCAGCATGCGTTTGCGAAAAATCGCTTTTCGGCTTTGCAAAGGAAATCGATCTTGGCAAATACATACTGCTCGGAAAAGGCGAGGAGCATACCGGCGGGAGAAACCGTCCGTCGATCCTTGCCGATGCGTTTGAAGCGGTTATTGCCGCCATTTACCTTGACGGAGGAATCAAGGAAGCCGAAAAGTTTGTTCTTCACTTTATTAAAAAAGCAGCAAATACACAGCCGACTTTCAATGACTATAAGACTGCTCTTCAGGAGATTATCCAAAAAAACCCCGATGAGCATCTGACGTATGTTCTTGTCGGAGAAAGCGGACCCGACCACGATAAACGCTTTGAAGCGGAAGTGCATCTCAACAGCAACGTGATCGGAAACGGAATCGGAATCAGCAAGAAGGCGGCCGAACAGGCGGCGGCGAAAAAAGCGCTTGAACTGATGGGCGTAACCTTATGAAGCACGTCAATGTTGCTTTATTTGTGCCCGATGAAGGCTGTACGCACCGCTGCAGCTTCTGTAACCAGAAAACGATTTCCGGAGAAACCGAAAAGCCGACAGCGGACGATGTGAAAAAAGCCGCCGAAGCGGCACTTCATAGCCGATATGATTGCCGCGGCGGAGAAATTGCCTTTTTCGGTGGAAGCTTTACGGCGATTGAAAGAGAGTATATGTTGTCGCTTCTGAATGCAGCTGCCCTTTATGTAAAAAATAAAAGCTTCAAAGGCATACGCATTTCGACCCGTCCCGACTGTATTGACGAAGAAGTTTTGTCTTTGCTTCTCTCTTACGGCGTTACGGCCATTGAAATCGGCTGTCAGAGTATGTCTGACCGTGTACTTTCCCTTAACGACAGAGGGCATACTTCCAAAGACATTGAAAATGCCGCTCATCTTATCAAAGCATTCGGCTTTGAACTGGGTGTCCAGATGATGGCAGGGCTTTACGGTGACGATGACGAAGCCACTGTCGAAACAGCAAAGAAGCTGATCGCACTCAGACCTGACACCGCAAGAATTTATCCGACCGTTGTGCTAAAAGGTACACGGCTTTGTGAACTGTATGAGGCCGGCGAATACAGACCGCAGACGCTCGACGAAGCGGTTTCGCTTTGCAGTAAGCTGTTAAGGCTTTTTAACGAAAGCGGAATCCCCGTTATAAGGCTCGGGCTTCATTCGGGAGGGAACGTTGAAGAAGGTTATGTTGCCGGTGCCTATCACCCGGCTTTTCGTCAGCTCGTTAACAGCAGACTGTATCTTGATGCCGTAAAAAACGAGCTTGACAGACAGAAAATCAAAAAAGGCGAAATAACGGTTTCGGTGTCACCACAATATATTTCCGATCTTGTCGGACAAAAACGATGCAATATAACGGAACTTGAAAAGAACGGCTTGACAGTCCGGATTAAAACGGACGAAAGCTTACAACAATATCAGATTAAACTGCAAGGAAATACGAGATGATTTTAAAAGCACTTGAACTGCAGGGCTTCAAGTCCTTCCCCGAAAAAACAACCCTGAGCTTCGGCAAAGGCATCACGGCCGTTGTCGGACCGAACGGAAGCGGAAAGAGCAATATCTCCGACGCTGTCCGTTGGGTGCTTGGAGAGCAGTCGACAAAGTCTCTTCGAGGTAGCAAAATGGAGGACGTCATATTCGATGGAACGAAGGTTCGTAAGGCATACGGTTTTGCGCAGGTTACCTTGCGCCTTGACAATCGTGACCGGTCGATTTCTTCTGTCGATGAAGACGAGGTCGCCGTGACAAGAAAATATTATCGTTCCGGCGAAAGCGAATACAAAATCAACGGCAAAAACGTCCGTCTTCGTGACGTTCATGAGCTTTTCATGGATACCGGTCTCGGTCGTGACGGCTATTCCATGGTCAGTCAGGGCAAAATTGCCGACATGATATCCGGAAAGGGAAGTGAATGCCGTGATATGCTTGAGGAAGCGGCTGGAATTTCCGCCTACCGTTACCGTCGGAGCGATTCGATTAAAAAGCTTGACAAGGCGGAGGAAAATCTGATCCGGCTTCGGGATATCCTTTCGGAGCTGGAGGCGAGAATCGGACCGCTAAAGACGCAAAGCGAAAAGGCACAGAAGTTTCTTGTCCTCGCCGAAGAGAGAAAAATGCTTGAAATCGGACTCTGGCTTTATAACATCGATAAGCTTCGCACACAACTGAAAAAACAGGATGACTCAATAGCCATTACGGCTTCTCAGTATGAAGCGGTCGTAAAAGAACTGGCTTCTCTTGAAGAAAGTATTGAACGCACGATTTCTCTATCGCAGGAAATCACCGCCCAAATCGACGGGCTTCGTCTTGCAATCTCCGAAAACGAGCAAAAGGCCTCTGCTGCTGATGCGGAATGTGCCGTGTTACAGGGAACGATTGAACATAATAACGATACGATAAGCCGTATTGTGCGGGACAAGGATTCTTCGGCGCAGACAAAAGAACAGCTTGAGCGGGAAATCAAGTCCGATGAAAAGCTTATTTTACAGCTGAGAAGCGTTCAAAAGCAAAAGACGGACGAATATAACAGAATCGAACAATCCCTTGAAGAGCAAAAGCTTCTCGGCTCCGATATCGACCGAAAAATCGCACTGCTTACGCAGGAAACGGCAGAACTTACAAAACAGCTTGCCGAATGCCGGATTGCCGGATCAACGGCTGTCTCTTCTTCGAATGAGATCAGCGCAAGAAACGAGCTTCTGACTGCCGCAATTTCGCAGCGCAAATCCGAACTTGAATCGCTTTCAAGACAACGGCAGAATGCACAGGACGATCTGAACGTTCAAAAAGAAAAAATTGATACTCTGTCAAATATTATCGACGGACTGAATCTCAAATATATCAACAAGAATCAAAAAGCGGACAAGCTGAAAAAAGAACTTGACGAGCTTTCGTTTGAAGTGACGCATCTTCTTTCGAAGGTGAAGATGCTCGAAGACCTCGAAAAAAGCATGGAGGGCTATTCGGGTGCGGTCAAAGCCGTCATAAAAGCAAAAAATAAAGGCGAGCTTGACGGGGTTCATGCGACGGTGTCTCAGCTGATTTCAACCGATGAGGAATACACGGTTGCGATTGAGACGGCATTGGGAAATGCCATTCAGAACATCGTCTGCTCAAGTGAGAACGACGCCAAAAGAGCGATTTCCATGCTGAAACGAAATGGAGCCGGTCGTGCGACCTTTCTTCCGATCCGTTCGGTAAGAGGCAAAAAGTTTGACGAAACGGGACTTGAAAAATGCGAAGGCTTTATCGGACTTGCCGACGGACTTGTCGATACGCAGGAACAGTACAGGGAAATTGTCCGTTCCCTTCTGGGTCGAACGGTTGTTGCCGAAGATCTGAATGTTGCCGTCGAAATCGCAAAAAAATATTCCTACCGTTTTAAAATCGTCACCCTTGACGGACAGGTGATTCATGCAGGCGGTTCCATCACCGGCGGTTCGCAAAGTAAAAACGCCGGACTTCTTTCAAGAACCGTTGAAATCGAGCATATGAAAGAAAGCCATAAAATAAAAAGCGAAAAGCTTTCGGTCATGAGAAACGAATATGAAAAGCTTGACAAAGAGCTTTTGGCAGAAGAAAAAGAACTTGAATCGAAAAAGAGCGAGATTTTCGATTTCCAGGAGGCAAAAATCCGTCTTGAGGGTGACTTGAAACTGAAAAATGAGCAGTTTTTGTCCGTCAAAAAGGCTTGCAAAGATCTTGAAGACGAGATGAAAACCACAGCATTTCGGCTCTCGGAGCTTTCTCAGCTGATTGACGACAATCAAAAGAAAACAGCTGACATCAGTGGGAAAATCGCTGCGTGTGAAAATGAGATGGTAAGTCTCGATGAACAAAAGCGGGAATTGAGTCAGAAGGATGAGGATACCTCGTCAAAGCTGTCAAGGCTGAAGCTGGAACTGCACGACGCCGCAAAAGATATTGCTGCCCGTACCGACAGCATGAATCTTCTCAAAGCAAGACTCATCAGCGCAGAGGACAAAGACAAAGAGCTTGATGATGAGATTGCCGCACTGAACCGACAGATTGATGAAATCAAGCTGAAAATCGAAGACCTGAAACAGAACTCGGTATTTCTTCGGCAGAATAATGAGAAGCTTCAACAGCAAATCGCGGCTTATCAGATCAAGCGAAGTGAAAGCGAGGAACAATCTGTCAAGCTTCGTGCTCTCGAAAGGACTAAGAACGCCGAAAGAGAAGACTTAGGCGGCGAAAAAGCCCGACTTGAAGAACGTCGGGAAAGCATGCAAAGTGAATATGATTCGACGATCAGCAAGCTTTTTGATGAATATCAGTTGACCCAGCGGGAAGCGCTAGCGCTTACGGGAAAGGCCGAAGATCCGAAAGAGACAAGACGGAGACTGACGGAAATTAAGGGCAAAATCAGAGCTTTGGGCTCGGTCAATGTCGGTGCAATCGACGAATATAAAGAAGTCAACGAGCGGTATACCTTTATGTCCGCACAGCTTGAAGATATCGAAAAATCGAAGAAGGAGCTGACAAGACTGATTGCCGATCTGACGGATAAAATGTCCGGTCAGTTCCGGGAGCAGTTTGCAAAAATCAATACCTACTTCGGCGAAACCTTTGCCGAACTTTTCGGCGGAGGAAAAGCGGAGCTTGTTTTGGTCGATCCGACCGATGTACTGGAAAGCGAGATTGACATCAAGCTTCAGCCTCCGGGCAAAAACGTAAAACGGTTGGATTCGCTTTCCGGCGGTGAAAAGGGGCTTTCCGCAATTTCGTTGTTGTTTGCTATTTTAAAAGTCAATCCCGCCCCGTTTTGCATCTTCGACGAGGTAGAGGCGGCTCTTGACGATGTAAACGTAACAAGATACGCTCAGTACGTCAGAAGAATGACAAAGAATACGCAGTTTATTCTCATCACACACCGACGCGGAACGATGGAAGAAGCAGATATGCTTTACGGAATCACGATGCAGGAACAGGGCGTATCAAAATTACTGGAACTTCATACGGCGGAGCTTGCGGGTAAGCTCGGTATTGTATAAATTCGAAATATAACGAAAGGACGGATACTATTGGGTATTTTCAAAAAATTCGGCTTCGGCCTTAAAAAGACCCGTGAGGGTATGACAAAAAACATTGAGGACATTCTCGGCGCATATGAGGAGATCACCGACGATCTTTACGATGACCTTGAAGAAGCACTGATTATGGGTGATGTCGGTATGCAGACAGCCACCGATATTGTCCGAGAGCTTCGGAAACGTGTTGATGCCGGTGATGTCCGGAATCCCAAGCACGCCAAAATGGTAATTGCCGATATCGTTGCGAAAATGATCGACGGCGGCGAGGATATGGGTCTTGTTACCGTTCCGTCGATTATCATGGTAATCGGTGTCAACGGTGCGGGAAAGACAACAACGATCGGTAAAATGGCAGCGATGTATAAAGCGCAGGGCAAGAAAGTCATTCTCGGTGCCGCTGATACGTTCCGTGCGGCCGCAATTGAACAGCTTGAAGTCTGGGCGGACAGAGCGGGCGTTGAACTTGTCAAGCATAAGGAAGGCTCCGATCCGGCGGCTGTTGTTTTTGACACAATCGAAGCCGGACTTGCAAGAGACAGCGACATTATCATCTGTGACACAGCCGGCCGGCTTCACAACAAAAAGAACCTGATGGAAGAGCTCGCGAAGATTTACCGCATCATCGACAAGAAGCTTCCGTACTGTGACCGTGAAATTCTTCTTGTGCTCGATGCCACAACAGGACAAAACGCCGTTAACCAGGCAAAAGAGTTCATGAACGTTGCGGAAATCACGGGTATTGTTCTGACAAAGCTTGACGGTACCGCAAGAGGCGGCGTTGTTTTGACGATTAAGAATGAGCTGAAGATTCCCGTTAAGTTTATCGGTGTCGGTGAAAAGCTTGACGATTTACAGCCGTTCAAGCCGGATGTATTTGCAAAGGCTCTTTTCGAAAACACGGAAGAAACGCATAAAGACGAGGACGATGAGTGATGAAATTCATTATTGCAACGCATAATAAAAAGAAGTGTGCCGAAATGCAGCGCATTCTCTCTCCTTTAGGTATTGAAGTGGCGACCGCCGATATGCTTGGTATCACTTTGACAGATGCCGAAGAGACGGGAACAACCTTTGAAGAAAACGCCTATATCAAAGCCTATTCGGGCTGTATGGAAAGCGGGCTTCCCTGTATTGCCGACGACAGCGGTCTTGAGGTTGATTGTCTCGGCGGTGAGCCGGGTGTCTATTCCGCACGTTATGCGGGCGAACACGGCAACGATAAAGCCAACAACGATAAGCTTCTGAAAAAGCTTGACGGTGTTGAATATGAAAAAAGAACGGCTCGTTTTGTCTGCTGTGTCTGTGTGCATTTTCCCGACGGAAGATATCTTGTTGTAAGAGGTAAGTGTGAAGGGAAAATCGGCTTCGAAGAAAAAGGTGAGGGCGGCTTTGGTTATGATCCGCTGTTTATGGTCGGTGACCGCAGTTTTGCCGAGTTTTCAAGTGAAGAGAAGGACGCCGTAAGCCACAGAGGGAACGCCATTCGTGAGCTTGCAAAAGTTCTTCCCGATTATCTCTGATCAGGAAAGCAGTTCAAGTTTTATAATAGCGGAACCCCGTGATTGACCTCGGGTGTTCCGTTTTTTTGCTGATACACGCATTTGACACTGCCGGCATATAGTGGTAACAGCAGTCAATGAGCTGTAATGCTGTTATGAAAGGGCAGTGATGCCGAGTGAGAACGCTTTCATCGCTTTCGCCGGGCGAAAGTGCAACTGTGGAATGTATCCTGACCCACAAGCCCATAAGACGACGGCTTCAGGATATCGGACTGATAAAAGGGCAACAGGTAACTTGTCTTCAAAAAAGCTTTTTCGGCGATCCGACGGCATATCTGATTCGAAATGTAGTCGTTGCGATCCGAAAAGAGGACGCCGAAGAAGTATTATTAAGGCAGGCGGCTGACTATGAAGAAAACTGAGGAGACAAAAAAGCCGTTTACTGTTTTGCTTGCCGGGAATCCGAATGTCGGAAAGAGTACCGTATTTAATGCGTTGACCGGAATGCGTCAGCACACGGGAAACTGGACGGGCAAGACCGTTTCCACCGCGAAAGGAAGTTTTCGGGAAAAAGGGAGCGACTTTGAATTGGTCGATCTTCCCGGTACATATTCTCTTTCTGCTCATTCAAAAGAAGAAAGCGTAGCAAGAGATATGATTTGCTTTGGTAAGTACGATGCCGTTGCCGTTGTATGCGACGCTACAACGCTTGAACGGTGTCTTGTGCTCGTACTGGAAACGCTTGAAGTGACGAATAAGGTTGTCGTCCTTGTGAATCTGATCGACGAAGCGAAGAAAAAGAAAATCAGGATTCGATGTGATAAGCTTTCGGAAATACTGAAGGTTCCTGTTATTCCGGCGAGTGCAAGGAGTAATAAGGGGCTTGATGAATTCCGGCGTGCTATTGATAAAATGTGCCGTGACAAAAGGGAATATGAACCTGTGTTTTCTTATGAAGATGTAATCGAATCAGCTTTGAACGAGTTGGAAATTAATAAGTCTTTTGACAACCGAATGCTCAGATTGAGACTGTTCATGAATGATGCTGATTTTATTGACACCTTCGAAAAAAGTCATAATATCAGGCTGTCAGATGATGAAAAGCTTTGTAAAAGCCTTGCGGCGGTAAAAAAGAGTCTGTTGAACAAGGGCCTGGACAATGAAAATGTCAGCGATACCGTTGCCGATGCGTTAGCTTGTCAAAGCCGGAAAATTTCGCGCGAGATTGTTGACAGCGAAAAAAGGGACGATTCGTTTGACAGAAGGCTTGATAAGGTTTTTACCGGCAAGCTTACGGGAATTCCGATCATGTTGCTGCTTCTCTCTTTGGTGTTTTTTATCACAATTTATGCGGCAAATTATCCGTCAATGCTTTTGTCTGACTTGTTCAACTTCCTTGGCACTAAGCTTCGAGGTTTTCTTTCGGTTGCGGGTATGCCTGAAATCCTGATATCCATGCTGATTGACGGCGTATGGTGTGTCGTGACATGGGTTGTGTCTGTTATGCTGCCTCCCATGGCGATTTTCTTTCCACTGTTCACACTGTTAGAGGATTTTGGTTATCTTCCGAGGGCGGCGTTTAATCTTGACCGATGTTTCAAAAAGTGCGAAGCCTGCGGAAAGCAGTGTCTTTGTATGTGTATGGGCTTCGGCTGTAATGCCGCAGGAGTCGTCGGCTGTCGGATCATTGACTCACCGAGAGAGCGGCTGGTTGCGATTCTGACGAATAATCTTGTTCCGTGTAACGGAAGATTCCCGACGATTATCGCAATCATTTCGATGTTTTTTGTGTGCTCGCTTTCTTTGAAAATGCAGCCGATTGCGGCAAGTCTGATTCTGACGGCGGTCGTTCTTCTGAGTGTTGTCATGACGTTTTTGACGAGCTTCTTTCTTTCGAAAACACTTTTAAAAGGTACAGCCTCCTCATTTACGCTTGAACTTCCGTCCTACCGTGTGCCGAAGCTCGGCTCCGTAATTGTCCGCTCAGTGTTTGACCGTACGCTGTTTGTTCTCGGAAGAGCGGTATTGTTTGCTGCTCCGATGGGTCTTGTTATATGGCTGCTTGCGAACATAAAAGTGTCGGGGCTTCCGATTATTTCCTATGCGTCGGATTTTCTTGATCCTTTAGGTCGGTTAATGGGGCTTGACGGGGTGATACTGCTTGCTTTTATCCTGGGATTTCCGGCAAATGAAATTGTCTTGCCGATTGTTTTAATGTGCTATCTTTCCGGCGTTACTTTAACCGACAGTGCTGATCTTTCCGCTGTTTTTTCGGTTTTGAGTCTGAACGGCTGGACAATAAAAACAGGAATCTGCTATATCCTTTTCTCACTGTTTCATTTTCCGTGCTCAACGACGCTTATGACGATCAAAAAGGAAACGGGAAGCGTCAAATACACGGTTTTGTCCGCCGTGATACCGACAGCAATCGGTTTTGTACTGTGCTTCGCTGTGAATCTGATATACAATCTTTTCATCTGAACAGCAATTTGCGGTGTTGACTTTTTTCGGCTGTGAGTATATAATATATAAAACATAGACCAAATGCGCAAACGGCTTTAGCCGCAAGCGGGAGAAGTACCCGAATCCGTCATTCCAAGAGAGGAGCAGCAAGGTGAAAGTGCTCTGTCTGACTTTCGGCGAAATGCACCCGTCAGCACCTGTGGGGAACTTCAGTATCTTCAGGCGTATTCCGGCGTTAACGGAAAAGAGTGATAAACGAGAGTGGAACCGCGCAGATGCGCCTCTGTTGCTTTGGCAATAGAGGCGTTTTTTGGGGGCAACCTCTAAAAACCTTGCGGCATCCGTCATAGCACACAACTAATGCCGTCTTTGTCGTTAAAAAACCTTGAAATACACAAAGTATTTTTTCGGTTTTTTGCCTAAAATCCGACATTATTTGTGCACTATGCCGAATACCTTTCGATTTTTATAGATCGCCTTTTGTTTATGAATTTCACAAAGTC
>JALEYA010000059.1 GCA_022779945.1 Oscillospiraceae bacterium
TATGAGGTTGATAGGCTGCAGGTGTAAGCATAGCGATATGTTCAGCCAGGCAGTACTAATAGGTCGATTGCTTGACCATATTTCTTGGTTCTACAAATCCACTCACACATTTCTTCCTTTGTTCAGTTTTGAAGGTACATGCAAAGCATCTGTCTTTTCGACGGATGCTGTTTTTTTTGTCTTGAATCTTTTTATAGTTTATTAAAAAAAATAAGGTTTTATTAAAGCTCTTGATTATGTTCTATTTTGTGTTACAATAAATTAAAGTTATCAAATTGTGAACAATATGAATTTTTTTGAGGAGTGTTTGATATGAAGAAAATAATTTCGGTTTTACTTGCCCTTTGCATTATCTTTGTCAGTACACCCTTTGCGTTAGCGTACTACACGGAACCAACTGTGACCTGCGATGATCCGGTTATCTATATCGGCGGCGACAGTGACAGGATTTATTACAACAACGATACGCAAAGCTTCCGTATTGATGATATTTTCGGCCTTGCCGAAGGCGCAGAGGACAATAAAGTCACGGAAGCGGCTTTCAATATTCTCAAGCCGTTCATACTTGAGGGGATTGCTTTCGGAAAATGGGATAATTATTATGCGGCTGTTGAAAAGGAAATTGGCGAAATGTTCGAGCCGATTATGCTTGATAAAAACGGCAATGTTCCGGAAGACTCTGATTCGGGAATCGGAAAAGAAGCAACTGCTGCAAATCAGTGGGCGATGACGCATAATCTTGCGGACAGAAACGGAAAGTACAGTGAAAAAGCGTACAAATTCAATTACGATTGGCGGCTTGATCCGATTGAGCTTGCTGATAATCTTCATGAATATATAGAAGCTGTGAAGACAGCAACCGGTCACAGCAAGGTCTCAATCGACTGCAAATGCCTTGGTACCAATGTGGTTCTTGCCTATATTCAGAAATACGGAGCCGGCAGCCTGAAGGGCGTTGGTATTGATGTCGCGACTTCGAATGGTGCCGACTTCCTGAGCGGTATTCTGAGTGGTGACTTCGGCATTGACGGTAACTCGGTTGTAAGACTTATTTCCGATATCGAAGTTTTTGAAGATGATTTTTCGGTCAGCCCGATCGTCACTTCCACGATTGAACTTCTTGCCAATACCGGCGTGCTCGACACATTGTCTGCTGTTGCCCGCAAGACAATTTATGATAAGATTGAATACGGTATCATTTCCGCTCTTGCCACTTCGACGTTTTTGACGATGCCGTGTTATTGGGCGCTTGTGTCGACCGAGGACTTTGACGATGCCCTTGTCTATGTTTTCGGTGAAGAAGGCAGCAAAAAGCGCGAAGAATATGCCGGACTGATTGATAAGATTACGGTATATAACGAAACGATCAAAAAGAATGTTGATGACATTCTGCTTTCGCTCAAGGAGCCTGCAAGTGACGGAAAAACAGTCAACCTCTGCATCATTTCCAAGTACGGTACACAGATGGTGCCGATGCTCAAAGACGGAAGTATTCTCGGTGACCAGTATGTCTCGGCGAAGAATTCGTCCTTCGGCGCCACAACATCAACGGTGTATGACACGCTTTCCGACGAGTACATCGCGCAAAGAGAGGCCGCCGGCTTCGGCAAATATATCTCTCCGGACAAGCAGATTGACGCTTCGACCTGTCTGTTCCCGGATTATACCTGGTTTATTAAAGGCTGCTCTCACGGCTTCTATTCAACTCAGGAAAGAGATCTGATTCTTTCCGTCATTGATGCCGACAGACAGCTTGAAATCGGTGATTTTGAATGGACGCAGTTTATTGTCTTTGATTACGAAAATCAGACGTTCGAGCCGATGACCGAGGATAACTGTCACAATGAAAACTGGGAAGCTGACAAAGACATCGAAAAGCCGCAGAGCAAGAGCCAGCGTCTGCGTTCGCTGATCCTGTCATTGATAAAATGGCTCAAGTCGATTTTCGTTGCGCTTACCAAAAGCTTTGAGACCGGCGCAAAATAATGTAAAAAATTTGGGCTTATATGTAATCCGGTAGTGCGGATTGGCAATTGAATCGTATAAATCCGTCCTTCGGGGCGGATTTTTGTTTTTATCCGGTTGAATCTTTCTGTTTTACTTGCTTTTCAACGGAAAATCCTGTAAAATCTTTGTGTCACATTAAAATTAAACAAATTGGAGGAAACAAAAATGGCTGAAAAATGCGGAAAGCTCCTCAGGCGCGCGTTTGCGTGTCTGTTGGTTGTGGTAATGACGCTGACCGCGGTACCGATGAGCGGCCTTGTCGGGCTGGAACTGCCGAAGTGGTCGGATTGGTTCGCGACTAAGGCGAGTGCGGCGAAAGGTGAGTTGAAAGAAGGATATTATACATATACGGTTTCTGATGGAAAAGCAACGATAAATCATGTTGATAAATCTATAAGCGGCAATATAGCTATTCCGTCAACTCTTGACGGTTATCCTGTAACCAGCATAGGCGATTCTGCGTTTAGGTATTGCGAAATCTTAACCAGCATAACGATCCCGGACAGTGTAACCTGCATAGGATCAGATGCGTTTTTTTATTGCACCGGCTTAACCAGCGTCACAATCGGTGACAGTGTAACGAGCATAGGCAATTATGCGTTTTGGTCTTGCGACAGCTTAACCAGCATAACGATCCCGGACAGTGTGACAAGCATAGGCGATGGTGCGTTTGAGTCTTGCGACAGCTTAACCAGCATAACGGTAGATAGTGCGAATAAATATTATTCAGATGATGGTTATGGCGTGTTGTTTAATAAGGATAAAACAACCCTGATTCAATATCCTATAGGCAATAGTAGATCATCATATTCGATCCCGGACA
>JALEYA010000009.1 GCA_022779945.1 Oscillospiraceae bacterium
AAAGGCGGGTTATCTGATGTGGGACGGTCCTTACGGGAACTGGGGCAGCCGCAAGTATCTTCTTTCGAGTCTTGACCAGAGCCTGAAAAGAATGGGGCTTGATTATGTTGATATTTTTTACCATCACCGCATGGATCCGGACACGCCGCTTGAGGAGACGATGGGAGCATTGGATACGGCGGTCAAAAGCGGAAAGGCGCTTTATGCCGGTCTTTCGAACTATGACGGCGAAACGATGAAAAAGGCGGCCACCATTCTCGAAAGCTTACACTGTCCGTTTGTGATCAATCAGAACCGATATTCAATTCTTGACCGCACAATTGAGAAAAACGGACTCAAGCAAGCGGTAAAAGAAAAGCAGAAGGGACTGATCGTCTTTTCTCCGCTGGCGCAGGGAATGCTGACCGACCGCTATTTTAACGGCATACCGAAAAACAGCCGTGCGGCAAAGGATAAGAATTTCACCAAGTATCATTCGATCACCGCCGAAAAGGTGGAAAAGCTCAGGAAGCTTAATGAAATCGCCGCCGAAAGAGGACAGACGCTTGCGCAAATGGCGCTTTCTTGGGTGATGAAGGATGATGCTGCCACAAGTGTTCTGATCGGCGCGTCAAGTCCCGGACAGATTCTTGACAATATCGGTATGGTGAAAAACATGAAGTTCACCGGTGAAGAGCTTCGGAAGATTGACGAAATTTCACTTGATTTTTAATATTTTCGGTTATAAATACCGCCTTCGTTTTGTGTGAGGGCGGTATTGTTTCTCGGCTATAGAATGGCACCCGTTCGATATTAACAAATGAAAATAAGGAAGCCTCCTTGTATTTGGTAACACCATTTTACAAGGAGGCTTGTGTTTTGCTGAATCTGTGGATTAGCTAAAGGCTAAATATTTAAAAATCAATCTCATATTCAAGATATCTTCTTGATTCATTTTTTGCTTCGCTGGCAACACTTGTATTTCCGGCTAATTTCATACCTTTGAGAACTGCATCTATTTTTATTGCGTCACTTTCTTTAATTCCTGAAGAATTACTCAATTGTATCATCAATTCATGATGAGACAAAGGCGCACGCTCATCCATTCTCATTGCAATTAAAGTTTTGATATTCGGGTCCCGTTGCAAATATTTGAGTTGAGGTTTGATCGGTTCATGACCGGGACAATCGAGTTGAGCAGCAATTTCTACCGTGGAATACTTTCTTTCGGAATGAGAGTGTTCAGTATCTGCATTTGCGACACCCTTGACGTTCATGTTTCCTTTTATTTTTCTCTCGGTAAAGGCTGTCTGCTCTTCTTTGTAGGTGACTTTGAAATGTTTTGCACCAAGTGATTTTGCGATCATCTGAAGTTCGCTGATGCGCTCGGATTTAAGATAGTTAAAATACTCATCTAATGCAATGTACCTGTCTCTGTCACTCGGATCAACATAATAAAACTCACTACTGTTATCCGGGCAAAATGATAAACCGAACGTTTCAATGCTGTCACGAAAAATATTAACGATTCGTAACCCCTTTTGATCTGAAAAATAGCCTATTGAACCTTTGCAAACTTCGCTTTCAGAACGTCGCTTATCTCTTTCAGTTATTCTGATGAATTTTGGCATGAGAAAATCAGCATCATCTATAGTCTCAATAAATATTGGCTGTAACAGTTTTAATTCGATCAAACGTGATTTTTCTTCAGCACTTTCTTTAATTGTTTGTGCACCGATTTTGACAGTTTCGCCTACGGTATCGGCAATTGTAGATACATCTTCCTTGTCGAATTTTCCGTCATCATTCTGATCTGCCGCACGAACGATAGCATCTTTTGCTTTGCCAAACAACTCCGATGCATTTTTTCCCGCACCATGAACAGCTGCCTTGAAATCAAACTTTTTTTCTCCCATGATTTAACCTCCAAATCCTTTTTATATAGAACTTGTACTTTTCGCGATATTTAGTCTCAATCATTATAATGTAATCCGGCAAATTTATCAATACGCTTTGCGCTTTTACTGATGATAATTCATATTAAGCCCGAATAATCGTTCTTTATTTCACTCTTTTCATCAAATTTTTATGTCGTCAATTAGCCTTAAGATCCGGCGATTTTTCTTTCAACTCAAACCGATTCTTATGAAACGCAATCAATCCCTCGTCACGCATTTTGCAAAGCTCGTTTGACATGGCGCTTCGGTCAACCGAAAGAAAGTCGGCAAGCTGCTGACGATTAAAGGAGATCTCAAAATGTGAACGGTTGTGCTTTTTTGCTTCTTCGGATAAATAGGAAATCAGCTTTTCTCGTGTGGTTCGCTTGGACATATGCCCGAGCTTCTGCACGAGTTTTCTGTTTTTCTCACAAACGGCAAAGAAAAGGTTTTGCACCACCATAGCGTGAAAACGGCAGGCGGACGAACAGGTGGTCAGGATCCGTTTGATATCGAAAAAAATGACGGTACTGTCCTCGACGGCAACAACATCGTTCAAAAGCGTACCGCTTTCCGGTGCGGCATAGGCTTCGCCGAACATTTCGCCGACATCAATGCTGCCTAAAATGCTTCGGTTGCCCCAATAATCCTCATTCTGAATGTGAAGCTTGCCTTTGACTAAAACAGGAATGCTGTTCAGGGTTTTGCCCTGCTGTAATACCGTTTCGCCCTTTTGAAAAGAGGAAAGCTTTGCGTCCAAGCAATCGAGCATGGCGAAAATGTCGTCCTCTCTGACGCCGAAAAATAATTTTGTTCGTTTTAATATGTCAATATATTCTTTCATAAAACACTCTTTCTGTTGTAAAAACAACCGACTTGTTTTGCTTACTGTACTATAATAAAGCCGTAAAGTCAACAGACTTTCGGATAAAAATACGGAGGTGATAAAAATGAAACCCAAAATAAAAATCACATTAATTGATAAAAAAGGGGATACCCCTTGTCATAGAGGACACAAAATCGGGGACACCTTTGATTATGACACACAGCGGGGTGAACTATGCCCGATGGCGATGAACGTGGCTTTTCCGTATATCGATATTCTGCGGTACGGCGGAGAGCCGCCGGAAGCAAAGTGCGGTGAAATCCGTTTTTGTTGTCCCGACAGCGATGTAATCAATATTTTCAAAATCGAAAAGGAGTAACAAATATGATCAGAAAGATTATTAAAATAGATGAAGAAAAATGTATCGGCTGCGGCCTTTGCGCCGAGGCTTGTCATGAGGGCGCCATCGAAATGGTTGACGGCAAGGCGAAGCTGACGAGAGAAGATTACTGCGACGGCTTAGGTGACTGCCTTCCGGCTTGTCCGACGGATGCAATCTCTTTTGAAGAACGGGAGGCTCCGGCGTACAATGAGGCGGCGGTTCTGGCGTCAAAGAAAAATGCAAAGCCTTTGCCCTGCGGCTGTCCGGGTACGCATTCCAAGGCAATCAAGCGGGAAGTCTGTGATGTACCCGAAACAGCAAAAGTGAACCGCAGTCAGCTTTCACAGTGGCCGGTTCAGATCAAGCTTGTACCGGTCAATGCACCGTATTTTGAGAAAGCCGATCTTCTTGTTGCCGCCGATTGTACGGCTTATGCATACGGCAATTTCCACAAGGAATTTATCCGTAATAAGGTGACGCTGATCGGCTGTCCGAAGCTCGATGAAGGCGATTATGCCGAAAAACTGACGGCGATCCTTTCAAACAATAACATCAGAAGCGTGACCGTTGTCCGAATGGAGGTACCTTGCTGCGGCGGAATCGAAAATGCCGTAAAAAGGGCCTTGCAGGCAAGCGGAAAATTCATTCCGTGGCAGGTTGTGACCATTTCCACGGACGGAAGAATTCTTGATTGAGTTTTCAGCATAACAAAAGGCGGAGGGAAAGGCTTCCGCCTTGATTTTTTGCTGTTTTGCTGCCATTATACCATATCATTTTTTCTGATTTAAAAGGAATTCCGTATTTTGAAAACAACCGCATCTGAAAAAGTAACAATAATTCGGACGTCCTCAAAAAGGGGACGTCCGAACGGATTGTGCGTGTTTGCCGGTTATTTGGCAGTTACACTTCTGGTTGCCGAGAAGTTACCGTAAACATTGTAGAAACCGGCATCCGTATAGGCTCTGACTTTGAAATAATATGTACGGCCTGCGGTCAGTCCGGTTGCTTTGTAAGAGATGTTGCTGTTTCCTCTTACGACGCTGACTTTCTTGAAGGAACCGTTGGGTGATGTTGCCATATAAACAACATATCCCGTGCAATTGAGTTTCTTCCAGCTAAGGGAAGCGCTTTTGGTACCGGCAGTGACCTTGAGAGAAACGGTTGCCGGAACGGTTGCCGTGTCAATCGTCGTATAGCTGCGGCTGAAGATAACCTCGCTTCCGTTTTTGCTGAAAGCTCTGACAGCGAACCGGTAAGTCTGACCGGGCTTCAGATCTTTAATAACGAGCGAAGTCTTGCTTGTGCTCTTGACGATGCTGTAGGTCTTTTTGGACGTGTTATAAACATATACTCTGTAACCCGTGGCTTGGTCAACTTTGCTCCAGGTAAGAGTAATGGAATCTGTTGTCGCGGTGGATTTGAGATTCTTGGGTACGCCCGGACAAATGGCAAACTTTAAGGCTCTTGATCCGGCATAAACGCCCTTGAAGGTTACGGTTACCGTGTATTTTCCGACTTCTTTTCTGCCGGATGAATACTTCACGGTGTAATCGGTTCCGTTGATAAGTGCCTTGCCGGCAGTGTCCTTGGCGATGACAGAAGGCGTCTGAACCTTACCGTTGTAGGTGTAGTAAACCGTGCTGAGCGCAACTGATTTAATTCTCGGGATAACCGTCACATCGCTGACCTGAGCACAGCGTGTACAATGGTGAGATTTCTGTCCGTTGAGATCGGTGGTTGCCGGTGTGTCAATCGTCCATTTGGTTGAGAAGGCATGACCGAGAGCGTCTGTCTTTTCAGCAAGGTCAATGTGACCGCAGTCGGCGCAGATTTGGAAGACATAGCCGTCTTCTGTGCAGGTTGCCTCAATGCCGAGTGTTTTGTTGTAAGTATGTTCCTTGACGGGAACGACTTCCTGCTTGACGATGATTTCACCGCAGACGGAGCAATGCTTGCCCTCGGTAAGACCGGTTTCGGTGCAGGTGGGAGCCTTAGCTTCGTCAACAACATCGGTGTGACCGGTTGCCGGGATCTCAGCCTGAGCAACAAGAACTTCACCGCAAACGGAGCAATGCTTACCTTCGGTAAGACCGGTTTCGGTGCAGGTGGGAGCCTTAGCTTCGTCAACAACATCGGTGTGACCGGTTGCCGGAATCTCAGTCTGAGCGACAAGAACTTCACCGCAGACGGAGCAATGCTTACCTTCGGTAAGACCGGTTTCGGTGCAGGTGGGAGCCTTGGCTTCGTCAATAACTTCAGTGTGACCCTTAGCGGGTACGACTTTTTGCTCGACAACAATATCACCGCAAACGGCGCAATGCTTGCCGAACGTAAGACCGGTTTCGGTACAGGTTGCTTCCTTGGCGGAATCTTCCGCCCAGCTGTGACCCTTGGGTTGAACGACTTCTTGTCTGATGATGATTCTGCCGCAAACCGAGCAATGGCTGCCTTCGGTAAGACCGGCTTCGGTGCAGGTTGCTGCAACGGCGGGATCAATTACGGCTTTGTGACCGTCAGACTCAATCACTTCCTGCTTAACAAGAACCATGCCGCAGGTTGAGCAGTGGCTGCCCTCGGTAAGTCCGATGGATTCGCAAGCGGTCGGAACAGCCGGATCTATAACTACGGTGTGATTTTTCTTGGCAACAATGCTGTCAAAATAAGCGTACTGACATCTGGTGCAGGTATGAACCGTATAGCCCTCTACAACGCAGGTGGGTTCCACAACGGCGCTGATTTCAAATTCGTGTCCGGTCGCGGGAACAACTTCCTGCTTGACAAATACTTCACCGCAGACGGAGCAATGCTTGCCTTCGGTAAGACCGGCTTCGGTGCAGGTCGGAGCAACCGCTTTGTCAATAACTTCGGTGTGACCGGTTGCGGGAACGCTTTCCTGCTTAACGAGGATTTCACCGCAGACGGAGCAATGCTTACCCTCGGTAAGACCGGTTTCGGTGCAGGTGGGAGCAACCGCTTCGTCAACAACTTCCGTATGACCGGTTGCCGGAATGACTTCCTGCTCAACAAGGACTGCGTTACAAACGGAGCAATGCTTGCCTTCGGTAAGGCCGGTTTCGGTGCAGGTGGGAGCAACCGCTTTGTCAACAACTTCGGTATGACCGGTTGCCGGAATGACTTCCTGCTCAACAAGGACTGCGTTACAAACTGAGCAATGCTTGCCTTCGGTAAGACCGGTTTCGGTGCAGGTGGGAGCAACCGCTTCGTCTATAACTTCTTTGTGACCGTTTGCCGGAATTTCTTCCTGAGCTACGAGAATTTCTCCGCAGACGGAGCAATGCTTACCTTCGGTAAGTCCGGTTTCGGTACAGGTGGGAGCAACCGCTTCGTCTATAACTTCTTTGTGACCGTTTGCCGGAGCGACTTCCTGCTTAACGAGGATTTCACCGCAAACGGAGCAATGTTTACCTTCGGTAAGACCGGTTTCGGTGCAGGTGGGAGCAACCGCTTCGTCAATAACTTCGGTGTGACCGTTTGCCGGAATGACTTCCTGTTTAACGAGGATTTCACTGCAAACGGAGCAATGTTTACCTTCGGTAAGACCGGTTTCGATGCAGGTCGGGGCAACCGCTTCATCGATTACTTCCTTGTGACCTTTTGCCGGAATTTCTTGCTGAGCCACAAGAATTTCGTTGCAGACGGAGCAGTGCTTGCCCTCGGTAAGGCCGGTTTCGGTACAGGTCGGATCAACAGCGTTGTCAACAACAATGCCCTGATGCGCCTTGGGTACGATATAGTCATAGAAAATATATCCGCAGTATTCACAGGTGTGAATTGTATAGCCGTCTGCGGTGCAGGTCGGTTTTACGACAACAACGTTGAATTTGTGTCCTGTTGCGGGAATAGTGCCCTCTTCAAGGATTTCGTGACAAACAGTGCATTCCTTGTGTTTGGTTCCGCCGTTCAGGCAGTCGGAAGCTTTGTCAACAATCCATTCAGACGAAGTGTGGTCGATTTTGGCGACAAAGTCGTCACGGTAGCTGTAGTCACAGGAAATACAATTATATTCCGTGTACCCCTCTGTTGTACAGGTGGGGGCGACAGTATTGCCTTTCAGACAAACGTGAACGTCGTCATTTCCTTTTTTCAAAAGAACCTTAGTCGGATCGATTGTAATGATGAAAGTCTGAACATCGTCGCTTGTTCCGTTCTTTTTCCAATCGAATTGATATTTATATGTAAGCTTATAGCCTTTTTCGGCAAAGCTCTTCAGGTATTCTTCCGTTACCGGAACCCAGCAGGTGATGTAGTGCGCATTGGAATCGTCTTTGGAGTCTTTGTTTGCCCAGAAAGACTTGTCCGCGCTGCCGTTGCTTGTGTACTTGACATCTTTCAGATCAGCTGCGGTAAGACCTGCGGGAGCGTTGATTTTTACGCCGACCCACCAGCCGTCCTGATATCTGCCGATGGACGTATCCGCCGGATACCAGTCAAGGGTGACCGTGCTTTCGTTTGTGATCTTGACGGAAGATTTGTTGCTGTCGTCTATAGCGAGACCGGGGTTGGTGATAACTTCAGCGGAACCGTAGAAGTATTCGTCATCAAATACGGTTTCGCCGTCCTTGTTGAGTACGACCTTGGTCGGATCGATAGAAATAGTGAAGGTCTGAACATCACTGTTGGTGCCGTTCTTCTTCCAGTCGAATTTGTATACATAGTTCATGCTCTTGCCGGCGGCGATGAACTGCTTGAGATAGTCGACCGTTACCGGAACCCAGCAGGTGATGTAGTGCGCATCGGCATCGTCTTTGGAGTCCTTGTTCGCCCAGAAAGACTTGTCCGCGCTGCCGTTACTTGTGTACTTGACATCTTTCAGATCAGCTGCGGTAAGACCTGCGGGAGCGTTGATTTTCACGCCGACCCACCAGCCGTCCTGATATCTGCCGATGGATGTATCCGCCGGGTACCAGTCAAGGGTGACCGTGCTTTCGTTTGTGATCTTAACGGAAGATTTGTTGCTGTCGTCTATAGCAAGACCGGGGTCGGTGATTACTTCGGCGGAGCCGATAAAAGTGTTGCTGTCGTAAACTACTTTGCCATCCTTGTTCAGAATTGCTTTTGCAGGGTCGATAGAAATGGTTACGGTCTGATCGTCTTCGTCAAGACCGGTGTTCAGCCAATCAAAGGCATAGACCCATTTTAAAACTTTGCCTTCTGAAATGGCTTTGTTGAGACTTTCAACGGTGAGCGGAACCCAGCAGGTGATGAAATGAGATCCGGCATCATCTTTGGAATCCTTGTTCGCCCAAAATGATTTTTCCGTTCCGCCGTTTGTGTTGTATTTGACGGTTTTCAGTTCTTCAGCGGAAAGCGAAGCGGGAGCGTTGATTTTCACGCCGACCCACCAGCCGTCCTGATATCTGCCGATGGACATATCCGCCGGATACCAGTCAAGGGTGACCGTGCTGTCATTGGTAATCGCAACAGCCTGACTGTCGCTGTCATCAATTACAAGGCCGGGATTCGTGATGACTTCGACCGTGGCAAGAGTATTGTCGTCCTTGACCGCGGCGGCAACCACTCCGCTTGCGGGCAAAACGGCCGTAAGCATCATAAGAATCGCCATCATGACAGAAAGCGCTTTTTTTGTTGCATTGTTTTTCATGTTTTTTATCCTCCTTTTAATATTTCACAGAATGCAACTACAGGTTTTCGGCAACAGGATACGCTGCCATAACACTGTAAAATAAGAATATCATAATTATTTTACTTTTTCAATAGAAAAAAGACGTGTTTTGATATTAAGTCCGTATTTTCTCTCTCAAAAAGCAGGGAAACTTTATCGGTCATCTTTTATCTCGATACAGTGCGACAAAGTTTGACAAAAATTGCAACTTATGATATAAAATAGAAAAAAGATCGGATCTGCTTTTGTTTGTTTACCGTTGTGTTTTCGTGCTGAGTTTCATACACGGCAACAAAAACAGAAGAGATATCTTGAATGTGGGGGAATGGCTGTGTATTGTCACAATTGCGGAAATCAGGTGTCGGATGAGGCTGTGTTCTGTCCTTTTTGCGCAAGCCGACTGCAACAGACACAGGACGCACAAAAGAATCGGCCTGTACTTGACAAAAGGACGATTGCCGTTGCGGCCGGTGCTCTTGCCGGCTTGGTTTTACTGGTCGTTGTAATCGTTTCGCTGACGTCACGGGTATATATCGGAAAATATATTGCCGATAAGATTTCGCCCGAAGGCTGTGACGGCTATGCGCAGGTCTCGGCGCAGGATATTGTTGACTATGACGCTATTATCAGTGAACTCGGCAGGGCGAAGTATAACAGTATCGGTGATGAGATGCTTGATGATGCGATTGATGTTTCAATCGATAAGTCAACGCAGCTTTCAAACGGAGATCAGATCAATGTTGAAATTTCGGTCGATTATAAATATGTTAATTCCTATGATTTTTCAAAAAAACTAAGTGGTAAAAAAACTTATAAAAGAACATACACGATCGAAAATCTTCTTTCGGCCGAGCAAATGGATCCGTTTGATGCGATTGATGTTGTGATCTATGACAAAACGCAAAGCAATTACATTCTTCAATTTAAGACGGATTATAAAAGGCAGTACGGGGAATATACCGTCCGTGTCTCCGATGAAGGCGATCTGGAATTGACGGACTCCTCCGGTTCCGTTTTGTCTGCCGTTTATCTGGAAGGTTCGGCGTCCGGTTATTCTTCAACAGGCAAGCTGACCGTCACCGCTGATTTTGACGAAGAACAGCTTCAGAAGATCGGTATCGTAATCAAGGAAAAAGAAACAAAGATTGTTCCTGCCGAATGTAATTATCTGGGAGATGGCGACAGCGTATCGAAAAATGATTTTGAAGCATTAAAAGAGAAAGCGTTGAAAACGGCGCGGGAGCATTATACGGACGCTGTATATGAAGCAACTTATTTCAATTTTGACCCTGCGGGAAAGGGCGGCGAAACGCTTTTTTCAAGCGGATATTATAATCGGGTTCAGTTTCTGTTTTCGTATGTTGCCTACGGAGAGAAAAAGTATGTTTCCGCCTGCTTTAATAATGTTAAGCTGTTGTCAACCGGAAAGATTTATAACATGGATGATCTTGAATGCAGGATCGGTTCGAGTTACAGCCGTGCGCAAGCTTTCGAAGGCGATGAAGCAAAAGCCTGGACTGTATTTTATTGTTTTACAGGCAAATAAAGGCGCTGCAAATGAATTTCGGACGGCACTGAATTGTTAACAGTCTTTTAACAATTCAGAAGCATTGAAGACAACGTTTGTATTGACATAATTTTTTCATAGTGTTAACATTATATTAATATAATGCTTGGAGGTACAAAATGAAAAAGTTCAAAAAAACGATTTCTGTTCTTCTGTGTCTTGTTTTGCTTCTGTCGCTTGCCGCACCGATCGCTTCGGCCGCCGGCAGATGTAACTGCGGACACACCCCCATTATTTACGTCTTCGGAAGAAGCACGATTTTTGACGATCCGACGTCTCCTGACAGACGGGATCTTCTTGATATCGGCGGCGACGCACTTACCGGTATGGTGAAAACAGGCGCACCGATTCTTGCCAAGGCAGTTGTAACAAACAACTATGATGACTATTGTGACTTTCTTTATGAACAGACCGCACCGCTTTTTGCCGATTTTACACCGAATAAGGACGGCACTGTCACCAATGGTAGCGGTATTGAATGGTCCTGGTCGCCCGAAACGCTTTATGATTCTCATAAGGACGACAATGTTTATTCCTTCGTTTATCATTATGACTCCCGTCTTGACCCGTGCGATATCGCCGATGACCTGAACCGTTATGTTGAGGCCGTTAAGGAGCTTACGGGTCACGATAAGGTTTCGATCCTTTCGCGCTGCATGGGCTGTGATATGGCGTTTGCCTATCTTGCCGAATACGGCTGGGACGATGTTGAGACCTTTGTCCAGTACGCTTCCGCCGTGCAGGGCACCACGATATTAAGTGATATTTTTGCCGGTAAAATCGAGCTGAATTCAAAGGCTATTGACCGTTATTTCAATGAAAACTGGATTGCCGATGACTGGCAGGTCAACGAGATCCTCAAGGCAACGATTTCGGTTCTGAACCAGAATTACACCTTGGGACTTACCGCTTCCGCCGTCAACAGAATTTATGCCAAGATTTATGCAAATGTTCTTCCGCGGATCATGCGCGCAAGCTACGGTACTTCTCCGGGATATTGGAGTATGGTTGCCGCCGAGGACTATGAACAGGCGAAGAAGCTTGTTTTCGGCGACAATACCGAGGAATACGCTGAGCTTATTGCAAAGCTTGATCATTACGATGCGACCGTAAGACAGCAACTTAAAAATATCCTTGTTTCGATGCACAACGACGGTGTTAAGCTGATGAACATCACGAAGTACGGTTTCCAGATGATTCCGATCACAACCTCTTATAACACCGTAAACGACAACAAGATTTCGGTTTATCATCAGTCTTTCGGAGCCACAACAAGTCCGCTCGATTCCTGCTTCGATAAGAAGTACATGGAAAAGGCCAAGGCAAACGGAACCGATAAGTACATTTCTCCCGATAAGCAGATTGACGCATCAACCTGTTTATCGCCCGATACAACATGGTTTATTAAAAATCTTAACCATGTTTCTTTCCCGAAATGCGTTAACGGTTTGGTTAGTGAAATAGTCAATAATAAAGGCTTTACCGTTAACAGCAGCGCGGAATATCCGCAATACCTTGTTTTCAACGACGAAACGAAAACGATTTCGCCCATGACTGCCGAAAATATGAATACTACCGAAAGGTGGAATGTATCTTTCTTTAAGGCGCTTTCCAACCTTTTGAAAAGTGTTTTTGAAATGATTAAGCAAAAGGCGTTGGAGCTTGGTAAATGATTAATCACCTTAGCGGCTTGGTTATTAATCATAGCCGTGTTCGGTCAGAGAAAGCAGACAGTTAAATACATAAAACTGTCTGTTGATACTGTTATTGAATTGTGTTAGAATCCTGAATAAATCTTTTATTATAGTTTTGTGGGGGTTATTTTATTGAAATCGCTTAAAAGGATAATTGCGCTTTTAATTGCAATAGTCATTGCGGCAAGTGCCTGCCTTCCTGCTGCGGCAAGCAGCGTTGATATCCAGACTTCGAGACCGCAGTATTCAAGTCTCAGCGAATATAAGTCAAAGCTTTGGGAGGAAGGTTATCCCGTATTTACAACGGCACAGTTTTTGAAAATCTGCTCCGTTGTATCAAATGCTATTCGCCTGATTACAGGTCAGGGTACAGCTCCGAGGCAGTATTTTAATGTTGAGGTTGATGAGATTGTTACCGAGTCCTGCAATTACATTTATGAAAACTGCGGGCTTGATATCGTGGCGCTTATGACTCATCTTCCCGAAACAAAGCAAGTTGCCGAGCTTACTGTTGCGGTTTTTGATATCGATACCGCAGAGTTCAGAGAGCAGATGTATAATAAGCGCGATGAATATCATAATGAAGGAAATGATTTCCTTTCAAAGATATGCTTCTTCCTCGGCGCATATCTGAGCATAATGGATAAATGCGAGATATATGCCGAGCCTACCGACGAGCCTAATGTTTATGAAGTCAGGCTGCGCGTTACTTTCAGAGACGGCGGCACAGAGCTTATGCGTCCGCACATTCTGATTAATACCGAAACCGGTTGGTGCGGCTATAAGGACGGCGAAGGTCTTGTCGGTCTCGGCTTTGATTTCTCGCTTCCGGAAATGATGGTTTATGCCACAATAAATGCTTGGATGAGAGATTACGGCTTCTGCCTTATGTATGATGTTGCCGCAGGCATAATGCCTATGTGGAACTATATAACGCGCCGCTTCAAGTTCGATTATGCAGACCGTGAGTGGATGATTCAGATTTGGAAAGGCAATTATCTCATCACCAACGGCGGCGAGGTTGGCGTTTATAACAGAGATAAGGGCAGCTTCGGCTCTTATTATAACTGTGCCGGCGATGAAGACTTAATGGAAATGAGCCTTGAAATTTGGCGCGGAGATAAGCTTCTCGTCTATCAGGAGCCTCAGATGCATTGGTGGATTAACGGTTTCAATATGAGCGACAAGATGTATATTCCCCAAAGCCTTACAATGAAGTTCTCTATTGTGATGATGGACGAGGAAATGCTCAATGCGTTCTGCAAAGCCATTGATAATCATTATCGCAAGGATGTAACATATACCGTTGACGGTCTCAAAATCAGTGTAGTTTGGTAAAATTACTTATAACTTAAAAACATCGAGCCCCTGTGAATTTCACACAGAAGGCTCGATGCTTTTTTGTATCCTCATAATTATCATATACCTGCGAAAAGCGGATTCCCGAAGAAATCCGCATATTGTACATTGGGTTATTGCTTATATCCGTCAAGAAAATCCGCAAGTTTGTTCATTGCGGTTTCAAGCGTTTTTATATCGGGTAAATAAACTATTCTGAAATGATCGGGCTTGTTCCAATGAAATCCCGTGCCGCAGGTGACAAGAATTTTCTTTTCTTTCAGCAAATCAAGAGAGAATTTTTCATCGTCCGTGATGTTGAATTTTTTTGTGTCGAGCTTCGGGAAAATATAAAATGCAGCTTTGGGCTTAACTGCCGAAACACCGGGAATTGAATTCAAAGCGTCATAAATATAATTTCTCTGCTCATAAATTCTGCCGCCGGGGGCGAGCAGACTGTCTCCGGACTGCGTTCCGCCGAGAGCGGTTTGAATAATGCTCTGCCCGGGAACATTGGAGCAAAGGCGCATTGATGAAAGAAGATTAAGTCCCTCGATATAGCCTTTTGCGTGGGATTTGTCACCCGCAAGGCACATCCAGCCGCAGCGATAGCCTGCAACTTTGTGTGATTTTGAAAGTCCGTTAAAGCTGACTGTCAGCAAATCGGGGGCGAGCGAGGCAAGAGCCGTGTGCTCTGCGCCGTCAAGAAGCAGACGGTCATATATTTCATCGGCAAAAAGAATAAGTCCGTTTTCGCGTGCTACCTGAACGATTTGTTCAAGAACTTCTTTTGGATAAAGAGCGCCCGTAGGATTGTTCGGATTAATAACAACAATTCCTTTGGTGTTGGGCGTGATTTTCTTTTTTATATCGTCAATATCGGGATTCCAATCAGCATTTTCATCGCATTGATAATGAACTGCCGTTCCGCCCGCAAGAGTTACGGAAGCAGTCCAGAGGGGATAATCGGGCATCGGAACGAGAATTTCATCGCCCGTGTCGAGCAGACCTTGCATTGACATTGTGATAAGCTCGCTTACTCCGTTACCTGTGTAAATATCGTTTATGCCGACATTGGGGATTTTTTTAAGCTGGCAATACTGCATTATGGCTTTTCTTGCAGAAAAAAGCCCCTTTGAGTCCGAATATCCCTCGGTGGAACGCAGATTGTATATCATATCAACAACAACCTCATCGGGAGCCGTAAGCCCAAACGGAGCGGGATTGCCGATATTGAGCTTCAGAATATCAATTCCGTTTGCCTCCATTCGGCTTGCCTCATCCATAACAGGACCTCTGATATCGTAACAAACATTGTCAAGTTTCTTGGATTTTTCAAAATTTCTCATAGTGTCACCTTATTAAACCGAACCATTATATTAAATATTTGCCGCAAGATATGCCGCGCCGAGCTTTGCGGCATCATTACCTGCCTTTGCACCAACAACTCTGACGCTCCTGAAGCTTTTCATTAAGGCGTTTTGCAGCTTCTTATTTATTTCATAAATAATATAGCGTTCATTCATTACTCCTCCGCCGAGAACAATCAGCGGCGGATTGAAAACATATACAAGCCCTTTAAGACCGATAACAACTTCATCAATCCATTCGTCAATGAGCTTTTTTACGGCGGGATTGTCGGAATTTTCAAAAACCTCTTTGCCGTTTACAGGCTTTCCGAGATAATCGCTGACAGCTTTAACAAGCGCACCTGCAGAAGCATAAGCTTCATAGCAGCCGTTTCCGCCGCAGGTGCAATCTCTGCCGCCGGCGTGGGTTATCATATGCCCGAATTCTCCCGCAGAGCATGACGAGCCTGTAAAAAGCTTGTTCCCGATATAAATTGCGCCGCCTATTCCCGTGCCGTAAGTCAGGCAGATAAAATCGGAATATCCCTTTGCTGCTCCGAAAACCGCTTCTCCCACAGCCGCACAGTTTACATCGTTTTCAACTGCGGTCGCAATTCCTGTTTTTTGCTCGATAATCTCTTTAACGCGCGTTCCCGTATAGTCCGGAATGCTGTCGGTCGCATAAATAATTGTGCCGCTTTCGCCGTTGACCTGACCCGCCGTTGAAATGCCTATTCTGTCAATGCCTTCAAAACCGTTGATAATTTCAATTACGCGCTCAATTATCTTTTTGCCGCCTTCTTCAGCGTTTGAGGGGACTGATTTTTTATCGCTCAAATTGAAGCTTTCATCGCACAGAGCGTATTTGATTTCCGTGCCGCCTATATCAAAGGCAAGAATTCTCATTTGCTTTCCTCCAAAGCTTTTACGAAACGCTTGGTTATATCCATGGGCCTTGTTATTGCCGTGCCGACCACCGCCGCATGGGCGCCGTTTGCAAAAGCTTCAACAAGCTGCTCGGGAGTCCAAATTCCGCCCTCGGCTATAACAGTTGCGCCAAGCTCGTCTTTATAGCGGCGCATCAGAGTGAAATCGGGCAGGGGAGTGCCTTTTGTATAAGGCGTGTAGCCGCTCATTGTTGTTCCGAGCAAATCAATTCCGAGGCTCAGCGCAAGCTTGCCCTCTTCAAAGCAGCTTGTGTCAGCCATAAACAGTTGATTTGGATATTTTGCGCGGATATCTCTGAAAAATTCTTCAAACGAAACGCCGCCGGGGCGCGGCCTTGCGGTTGCGTCAACGGCAATTATTTCACAGCCGATTTCCGCAAGAGCGTCAACCTCCCTGACGGTAGGGGTTATGTAAACCTCGCTGTCGGGATATTCTTCCTTGATGATTCCGATTATGGGCAAATTGACTCTTTCTCTGATAGCCTGAATGTCAACAACGGTATTTGCCCTTATCCCTACGGCGCCGCCGAGGGACGCGGCATAAGCCATTTTGCTCATAATATAGCTGTCATGCAACGGCTCTGTTGACAGGGCTTGGCAGGAAACAATGAGTCCGCCCTTAATACGGTTAAGAATTTCTGTGTTATTCATCTTTTCCATATTGTTTATTATATCACAGATTTGTTAACTGTTCAACTTGCATTGGACGAAATTTGATTAATTTTGCATTACACCCTTGTTTGTTTCGGATAATTGTGGTAAAATATATTTAATTCCTAATGAGTGATATGTTAAACTGCTTAGATATGAATAAGTTTA
>JALEYA010000011.1 GCA_022779945.1 Oscillospiraceae bacterium
CTTGTGATGACCCTTTCCCTGTTTGTTCCGGCGGTATATGCGGCAGAACCAAAAAACGTGCCGATTGTTTTCGTCGGAGGAAGAGGAACTACGCTGCACGACAAGGACTGTAATGTAATTTATCCGATGAACTTCGATAAAAAACAGTATATTCTTGATGCGTGCAAGGAAATTCTGCCGCTTCTCGGTACGGCTTTGCTTACGAATAACTATGACAGGTACTGCGATGCTTTTTATGAGAAGGTTGCCGCCGTGTATGATGAAGTGGTTCTTCCGCCGAGCGGCGTACCCGAGAACGGCTCGCATTCACCTTTCACATGGACAAAGCAAGGACTTGCCAAAAAGGTCAGGAAAGAGAATGATCCTTACCGGCTGAATGACTACACGTTCTATTACGACTGGCGCGTTGATATGTGGGGTGTTGCGGCCGATCTGAACGATTACATAAGCGACGTGATTGAAGTTACCGGCAGTCCCAAGGTAAACCTTGTCGGACGATGCATGGGCGGCAACATTGTTTCGGCTTATCTGACCAGATACGGTGCGGACAAGATTAACAAATGTATCTTTTACGCAACTACCGCTAACGGCACTTTTGAGTGCGGCGGACCGTTTTCCGGTCAGCTTCAGGTGGAAGGCGATGCGCTTGCCAGATATGCAAGCGACATTCTCGGCGACGATTGCCTGAACGAGTTTATCCGGGCTACGCTTGAACTTTACAATGAAGCCACCGGAATGAAGCTTCCCGTAAAGATGGTGACGTTTATCTACAACAAGATTTATGAAAATCTTGTCCCGAGACTGCTGATGTCAACCTATGCTTCGTTCCCGTCCTATTGGGAAATGGTGGACCCTGAGCATTATGACGCGGCGAAAGCGTTTGCTTTCGGCGGTAAGGAAGCCGAATACGCAGATTTCATCGCACAGATTGACAATTACCATAACAACATCCTGCTTCCGCTTCACGACACCCTCAAGACGCTTGAAGCAAACGGACTTCAGGTCTATGTCGTTGCAAAATACGGCAAGCAGATGGTGCCGATTACCAAAGAAGCCGATTTCTTAGGTGACGATACGGTCGAGCTGACAAGCTCCTCTTTCGGCGCAACCTGCTCGAAGGTGAAGTCTGCCCTCTCGAAGGATTACCTTGCCGCACAGACCGAAAAAGGACTTGAACGCTATCTTTCACCGGATAAGCAGGTGGACGCTTCTACCTGTCTTTTCCCGGATAAAACTTGGTTTATCAAAAACAGCAAGCACCTGGATTTCATCAAGTCGATTGATGAATTGATGCTTACGATTCTTCGATTTAACGGTGATATGACCGTCAGCGACAACGCAAGTTATCCGCAGTATATGCTTCAGACGCAAGAGCAGACGATTGAGCCGATGACTTCGAATAATATGAACACTGACAGTGCATGGAATACGAACCTTATGAAAGCAATTTTCAGCTTCTTTACGGCGATGTTCAGACTTCTTGCCGATGCAGTCAGAAACGGCGGATTCAAGAAATAATCAGACGGTCAGATGCCTATAATCAAGCATAAAAAAAGCAGGGGGAAACCTCTGCTTTTTTATATAAAACGGAGAAAAACGGACAAGATGTGGAAAAATCCGTTTTTTTAGCTATAATATACTCGGACAATTTTTACAGGTGGTGAAAGTTATGAGAAAAACAAAAATTGTTTGCACGATCGGTCCTGCCTGCGCGGACGAAAAAACACTCGAGCGGCTTTGCCTTGCCGGAATGAATGTGGCAAGACTCAATTTCTCACACGGTACGCACGAGGACCATCTTGAAAAAATCAATCTTATCAAAAAGGTCAGAAAGAAACTCGGCCTCCCGATCGCGATTATGCTTGACACAAAAGGACCGGAGTACAGAATCAAGACCTTCAAAAACGGCAAGGTTACTTTGAAAGACGGCGACACGTTCACTTTTACGACCGGGGATGTTGTCGGCGATGAAACGAGGGTTGCCGTGAGCTATGACAAGCTTTCCGAAGAACTGAACAAGGGCGACAGAATTCTTGTCAACAACGGTCTTTCGATTTTTGAAGTGACCGACATCAACGGCGGCGACATCATAACAAAGGTCATAGCCGGCGGAGAGATCTCCGACCGTAAGAGCATGAGTTTCCCGAACAAGGTGCTCAACTGCGTCTATTTAAGTGAACAGGATAAAAGCGATATCCGGTTCGGAATGGAAAACGATGTGGACTTCATCGCTTGTTCGTTTGTTTCAAGAGCGCAGGATGTACTTGACGTTGCCGACTTTATCAAAGAGAACTGCCCGGGAGAGGTCAGCATCATTGCGAAGATTGAAAATCGCTCAGGTGTTGAGCATATCGAAGAAATCTGTGCTTCCTGCGACGGCGTCATGGTGGCAAGAGGGGATATGGGTGTTGAAATTCCGTTCGAGGAGCTTCCCGCTATCCAGAAGCAGATCATTACCAAGTGCCGTCTTTTGGGCAAGCGTGTTATCACGGCAACGGAAATGCTTGAAAGCATGATTCACAATCCCCGACCGACAAGAGCGGAAATCAGCGACGTTGCGAATGCCGTTTACGACGGAACAAGTGCCATTATGCTCTCGGGTGAGACGGCTATGGGCAAATATCCGGTTCTGACGGTGGAAACCATGGCAAGAATTGCCGAGCAGACAGAGAGAAACATCAATTACATAAAGAGATTTCTTACCTCGGAATTCAAGATCAAGAACACTGTTGATGCAATTTCCCACGCTACCTGCGGTATGTCGATCGACATTTCGGCAAAGGCGATTGTTGTCTGCTCTCTTTCGGGAAAAACGGCAAGAATGGTGTCCCGGTTCAGAGGTCCCGTTGATATCATCGGCATGACAGTAAATGAAAAAACATGGCGTCAGCTTGCACTGAGTTGGGGCGTAACACCCGTTATGTGTGAAGTTTATCCGTCAACGGACGTCCTGTTTTATCATGCCGCGAAGATTGCCAAACAGGTGATGAATCTGGAAAGTGATGACACAATTATCATCACCGGCGGAACTACCAACGGCGTTTCGGGTAACACAAGTCTGATTAAAATCGAAACCATACAGTGACCCGAATAAAAATCAGGATTAAAGCGAAAAAAATCAAAAAAGCACTTGACAAACTGCCTCGGTAATGATATATTATACAGGCACTTGTTGAGTGCTTTATTGTATTTATGCGAGAGTGGCGGAATCGGCAGCATTCCGAACGAAGCGCCGCCGGTGGCGGATGAAGCGAGTTCGAAATGGCGTAGCGGTCAAAATTTTGCGGTGCTCCAAGCCGCAGAAAATTTTGGGAACCGCAAGCGGTACCGTGTATGCGCGTCTGCTTCCCCTTAAGGCAGACAGTATAAATAAGTACAATTAAATAAGAATATGCGAGAGTGGCGGAATCGGCAGACGCGCACGTTTGAGGGGCGTGTGGGGTGACTCGTACGGGTTCAAGTCCCGTCTCTCGCACCAAGAAAAGGGGGCTGTCGCACTAAGGCAGCCCAAAAAGAAGCAAAAAAACAACCGGGCGACCCGAAAAAAGGGTTGCCCGGTTGCCGCTTTCATAGTATAATTTAATTGCCAAAAAAATATCAAGAAAGCAGTGAAATTGTACTATGTA
>JALEYA010000121.1 GCA_022779945.1 Oscillospiraceae bacterium
CATTTTTGCAGTCAATGGGAATCGGCGCACTAACTTCATATTTATTTACAACATACGGTATAAGAGGCTTTGAATACTTTCTTCTTGTACTATTTCCGGGAAAAATCATTTTGATAGTTGCAAGCCTTTTATCTGCGCAAAACGGTCTGAAGTCGGTAATACAAATCAGAAACTGTGTCAGACACTCACAACGTGAAGCGTACAGTTTCAAACTATATTTAATAAGAAGTCTGATGATTCTCGCCGTTATGGCCGTGTCGTGTCTTGTTGATTCTGTAACTGTCAAGCTGTTTGCTTCTCTTTTCAATCTGAATTAGAATTATCTTCGTTTGGTGATTCATCGCTTAGCGGATTTTTACTGATTGCTTCACGAAGCTGTTTATTTTCAATATGTGTATAAATCTCGGTTGTGGACAGGTTTTCGTGTCCGAGCAGATCTTTTAACACCAATACGTCAACACCGCTGTGCTGATACAAAAGCGTTGCGGCGGTATGCCTTAATTTATGCACGGAATAATGTTGTCCGTCTAAACCGATTTTTTCAAGATATCCGTACACCATAAGCTGAACCGCTTGTCTGCCGATTCGTTTATGCAGTCTGCTGACAAACAAAGCGTTTCTTGCGTCTGCTTTCAGACCGTCATGCGGTCTTACGGCAAGATAAGCCATGATCGAGTCGACACAAGCCTTGTTCAGATACAGCATACGTTGCTTGTTTCCTTTGCCGGTAACAACAAGGGTTTTATTGACAAGATCAAAATCATGGATATTCAGGTTGACTAGCTCGGCAAGACGCAGTCCGCAATTGAGAAACAAAGTCAGAATACAATAATCTCGTTCTTTGTTTGGACCTTCAACGCTGCCGAGTAATTCACGGCTTTGCTCCAATGTCAGATATTTCGGAAGTTTTTCTTTACTTTTGGCGACCTGAAGCTGCGAAGCGGGATTTGAGTCGATGTATCCCATACGATCGGAAACATACTTGAAAAAACCACGAATCGCGGAAGCTTTTCTGGCTCTGGTGACGGAAGTATTTCCGCGGGTGTCCTTACAATACGAAAGAAACGAGTGAATATCATTAAGAGAAATCTTTGAAAGAATCTTATCGTCAATGAAAGACAGATCAATTTCATTTTCATGACTGTCGTTTTCCTGAATTAAATTGTTTGAATGGGCGTAAAACTCAAAAAAGAGTCTTAAATCGCGTTGATATCCTTGTAAGGTTAAAGCTGAACTGTCTTTAACGGCACGCAGATAATTACAAAACTCGTTCACACGAGGCGGCATGAACTTTGGATTAAAATCTGGCATTTTATATCATTCCTATCAAATTTAAAAATTGCCCTACTCTCAACTATACAAAACATTTATTTTGTATAGTTAGCAATCAATGTTTAACTGTATTTCTGAATCACTCTAAACGGCTTCTCCGTTATTAGGATTAATCTTCAAGTACAGGTATCATTCCGCCTATATCCGTCAGTTCAAACCTTTCATCAAAAACCACTTCGCAATTGTGAGTATGACAAAACCGGATAATATCCGCATAGTTTGTGTGCTGTTTCAAGTTTCCGAAAAACAAAAGTTTGTTTTTATCAATCAGCGTACTTGTTCCGCCGATGAATCCGTATGGATGTCCGCTGAGTTTGATATCTCCTTTGCTTATTAACAGACAATCTATTCCTGCGGCCTCAGTCGCTTTTTTTATCGTCACATCGTCTGTTATGATTGCATCGTTGTTCACTACACAAACGGAACATTTGCCGTATCCCTGATTGACATTTATCCTCTCAATTCCGTTCGATCGACAATGTTCCTGCAATTCTTTGCTGCATATTGTTGCTTTCCCGAAAAGCTTGTTTCCGACTCTCGCAAAATTCAAGCGGCAGTCAAACGGATATTTCCCGCTTACCGCTTCTTCGTTTATTGTGATATGGGCACCGATCTGATCAAAAATCGGTATCAGTGCCTGTTGGCTGATATCTGCCAAAAAGCTGTTTCCTTCTAAATGATGAAAATTAATATCAGCATGATTCGATATAAATTTATCAATATAGCAATTTGCTTGTGTAAAAATCGGTTCAATCCCGTTCGATTCGAGCAAATTGATAATTTTTCGGTTTTCAGGAGAAACTATCCCGATTTTTACTCTGTTTTTTGGCACATTGGGCGTTTGTACAAAATGACTCATAAAATAAGTGCCTCGAATGCTTGTCGGATGGTTCTGACGCCGATAATTTCAATCTGATTTTTCAGTTCCTCAGTCAAGGAACGTACATTGTGCTTCGGCACGATACACTTTGAAAAACCGAGCCGTGCGGCTTCTCTGATACGTTGTTCGCAGTGTGATATGGCACGGATTTCTCCGGCTAAACCGATTTCTCCGAATGCAAGAACATCATCCTTGATCGGATAATCCTTTAACGACGAAACAAGTGCCATGGCTATTGTAAGATCAAGCGCCGGTTCGTCAAGCTTCAATCCGCCGACAATGTTGATATAAACATCGCTGTTGCTGAAAAAATATCCGCCTCTTTTTTCAAGAACAGCAATCAGCATCGCCATACGGTTGTAATCAAATCCGTTCGTCATTCTTCTCGGTGTTCCGAAGCTTGTAGGAGTGACAAGACCTTGTATTTCGGCAAGAAGCGGACGCGACCCTTCCATAACACAAGCAACACATGTGCCCGGCGTGTTTTTCGGTCTGCCTGAAATCAGCATTTGCGACGGATTCTGCACCTCTTCAAGACCTCTGTCAGTCATTTCAAAAGCACCGATTTCGTTCGTAGAGCCAAAACGGTTTTTAACTGCTCTTAAAATTCTGAACGAAAGATTTCTCTCTCCTTCGAAATATAAAACAGCATCAACAATATGCTCCAACACCTTCGGACCTGCGATATTACCGTCTTTATTGACATGACCGACAATCAAAATCGGGATTGACAGACTTTTGGCCGTTCTCATCAGCAGATTTGTTGACTCTCTGACCTGTGCAACGCTTCCCGGCGAAGACGTAAGCTCCGTAAAATTCATAGTCTGAATGGAGTCAATAATGACTAAATTCGGCTTTGCGGATATAATGTGTTCCGATATGGCTTGTATATCGGTTTCACAAAGTATATACAAGCCTGAAGCGGAAATATTCAGTCTGTCGGCACGCAGCTTGATCTGGTTGTACGATTCTTCGCCGGAAACATAAAGAATATTCATTCTTTCACCGAGACAGCGGCATATCTGCAAAAGAATTGTTGACTTACCGATACCGGGATCGCCGCTTATTAAAACGAGCGATCCTTTTACAATACCTCCGCCCAAAACGCGGTCAAGCTCCCCCATTCCGGTTTTATATCGGATTTCATTATCCGGTTTAATTTCAGACAGGGAATACGATCTGACACTTGCGGTGCTGATTTTTTTGGCTGTTTCCTTTATTGCCTGAGAAGATCGGACTTCTTCCTGAAGCGTTGACCATTCACCGCAGCCCGGGCATTTTCCGAACCATTTCGGTGTCTCATAACCGCATTCACTGCATACAAATACGGTTTTTGATTTTTGTGCCATTTGTTTTCACTCCTGTTAAATTTTACTTCCTGACTCAAGATAGGTAAATATTCCTTGAATAATCGCAGTGGCCATTTTGGTTTGATATTCGTCGTCATTTAAAAGCTGGGCTTCCGCTCCGTTGGATAAAAAACCGCATTCGACCATAACGGCCGGAGATTTCGCATGGTAAAGTAAATATATTTCCGAACCGCTTGGCTTAATAAGACGGGTGTTTTCCGGCTGAAGCTTTGATACGATTGATGACTGTATACACTCGGCGATGTCTTTGCTTGCATCGTTGTTTTTGGAATAAAACACCTGAGCTCCGCAATATTTGCTTTGGTCAAAATGGTTTTGATGGATACTTAAAAAAATGCTATGTGGATATTGATAGATCGTGTTCATCCTGTTGTGGATATCGGAAACCTTTTTTTCTCTTACGGTTTTGCAGTCACTGTCATATATAAGCTTGTCATCACTTCTGATCATGAGCGTGTCAAAGCCGTACAGATCCAGAATTTTACAGATTTTTAGAGAAATATTCAAGTTGATATCTTTTTCAACGATTCCGCTTGAGGAAACGGTACCGCCATCCTCTCCGCCGTGACCGGCATCGATAATGATAAGCGGTGTATCTTTTTTAATGTCATTCTGAGCACAGCTTTTCAGCCGATAAACGTCCAGACAAAAAACAGTTGCAACAGCCGTCACTATCGCCGAAAAACAAATAATCAGCTGTTTTAGACCGATTGTAGCATAAATTGATTTTTTCATAACAGTTCGCCGTGAGATGCACAAAAAAATTGCACCGAATCCTTTCTTAGAATTAAAGAATGTCATGATAACTATTATGAAAAAAAGAGTGCGATAATCACAATTCGGTTTTATTATACATAAATTTTCAGAAAAAGTAAAGAAAAAGACCTGTCATCTGACAAGTCTTGTACTTAAAAACCTAAGGCTCCGAACAAGCCGTATGATAAGGCCGACATGATGATTCCGGCCGTCAAAACACCGACGGCAATAATCGGCAAAGAATGTTTGATTCTGATATCAAAAATGTCAGCGACCAAAGCACCGGTCCAGGCACCCGTTCCCGGAAGCGGAATCGCCACGAATAAAAACAACCCCCAAAGGCGGTATTTTTTTACCTTATCCGCTTTGCGAAGTGACCTTGCTTCAAGCTTATCGATGATTTTTTCAAACTTCTGAAATCGTTTGAGAAAATTAAAAATCCTCCTGATAAACAACAGTATAAACGGAATCGGAAGCATATTGCCGACGTAACAGATTACAAAGGCTTTCCAAAATTCAATATCCATAAGTTTGGCGGCAATGAGTCCCCCCCGAAGCTCAAGAACAGGCAGAAGCGATACAATAAAAGCGATCAACTCCGGCGCTATCTTTCCGTCAAGAGCCGCAACGATTGAATGAGCAATGCTTTCCATATAAATACCTCAAATATGATTTTCAAGCAGATACCTTTTCGCCTTGATGAGAATACGCTTATCATTTTCATAGTTCAGAGTCTGCATTGCATCCTCAAAAGTGAACCACCCGCACTCTTCAATTTCCTCAACCTGAAGGGTATAATCAAGCTGGGTTGTCTCTGCTAAAAATATGGCAACGGCCTTCTCTATCCTGCCCTGAATTGTATATTCGGAAAACTCACAGAAATCAGGATAGATGTTGATTTTTAATCCGGTTTCCTCCATTACTTCTCTGATCGCCGTGTCAATTTTGCTTTCGCCTGGTTCAATATGACCCTTCGGAAAGCCCCAATGAGCACTTCGCTTATTTCGGATAAGAAGATAACGGATGTCATTCTCCGGTGTTTTGCGGAAAACCACCGCTCCGCATGAGCTTTCATACAAACATTCGATCGTATATTTATTGCGTCCTTCTGCAAAGTCAATGGCTTGTTTGATATCATTAACAATGTAGCGTGTGCTTTTCGGTGCAACCACCCAAACCATGCTTTTCCCGCCGAAGCGTTTAATAGATGCAATTACTCTACCGTCAAAATTCCTGACAGGATGATTTATCCCCATGATATAAGCGCCCTGAACGGTGTTCTTCATCGTCTTATATCCGTCGATGATACCGTAATTGAGCTTATACTTATAGCCGAAGCGCTTGTTAAAGGAATTTATCGGGGAGGTAACGCGTACTTTTACGAATTTACCTAACATAGAAGTCCCCTTTAAACAAAATGCAGTGTATTATTAGCCGAAAAGCAAACAGCCATACCTGCACAGAATAATATGAATATATTATACCTATTGTGCGACTTTTTTTCAAGAGTCTTTTAAAAAAACTTATTAATGAGAGACTCTCCAATTTTTATAGAATTTCAACAAAATACTTTTAAAAAAGTTTATGATTTAGGTTTGTAGACAGTTGTCTTTTTGTATACAAAGTGCTATAATATGTAGAAAGATTCGGAAAATCAAACTAATTTGAATCAGATTTGGAGATCAATATAAGATGAAAACGCTTTATTTAACTGACCTTGACGGAACGCTTTTGAACGATTCGGGTGTTCTTTCGGAAAGAAGCGTAAAAATATTAAATGAACTGCTTGATGAAGATGTTTGCTTTACTGTTTCGACCGCAAGAACATACGCTACGGTTAT
>JALEYA010000150.1 GCA_022779945.1 Oscillospiraceae bacterium
AAACATTATCGATCGCATAATACGTTCCGACGTCGCTGATTCCCATTTTCAGCTCATTCGGACGCTTGACCACGATTTTACATTTTGTTGTCGTTCCGTCGTCGAGCGTGGCGGTGAAGGTAGTTTCTCCCTCTTTCTTCGCTTCAAGGTAGGCGGTCACCACAACTTCCGTCGGATTTATTCCGACTGTCGGAGCCAGCTCGCAGGATTTATACTTTACAATGCTTGTGTCCTCGATTTCCCACTTTTTAATCCGGGAGGTCGTGAATTTCTTTACTTCCTCCGTGGTGCCCTTGAATGTCAGCGATACGCCTTTAACGTTGTTTTCGTTGGCGTTGGTGCCGAGGTAGACGTTGTTGACATCATTTACAAAATCAAATGCCTTGTACCCGTCGTAAGAAAAAGCACGGTATGATTCAAGGAGTAACTTTTTTTGTTCACTAATTGTTTTATTATACAGTTTAACTTTTTTCGTTTTTAAGCTTAAATCAACTAAGCTATCAAAGTATTTCTTTCTATTAATATTGTACTGAGACTCCGTTAACTTAACTTTCTTTCCAGAAGTATAATCAAAGTACTCATGTGTTTCTTTATAATCAGATTCACTTGTTGTAACTGTGGCATCAAATAAAGCATTTGCAGTCAATAATCTATCAATATAAGATAAAGTTCTTGTAAAAGATGCAGAAAACGTCCACCCGGCTCGTGCCAAATCTACACCAACATAAAACTTTTTGCTTCTTGTTTTATCTGAATATAATGAGACTCCCCGATCATAATCAATTTCATCACCAAAGCTACTACTGTAGCCATTCAGTTTTTCTTCAACCTTATATACCTTCATAGAACTAGTGTCAATCTTATAGTATTCATTTTGCGTAATATATCCTGAACCGCCGGTATACCAAGAGAAAACAAGTTCTAAACAATTATCAAAATCAAGATCAATAAAAAAGTAATCGGCTGTATCCATATAGGTTTCACTATGATACCATACACTTTTATTCTTCATATAAATATCGACGGCTTCCTCTGGCGACAGAATATCCGCCGCGCTCGCCTTCGTCGCGAACAACTCCGACCACTTCGGCAGTTCCAGCCCGACAAAGCCGCTCATCGGTACCGCCGTAAGCGTCATTACCACAACCAACAGACACGCAAACGCGCGCCTGAGGAGTTTTCCGCATTTTTTTGCCATTTTTGTTTCCTCCAATTTGTTTAATTTTTAGTGCATTAAAATTTTACAGGATTTTCCGTTGAAACGCAAGAAAAGATCAAAAACCATATTTATTTTTCTCTTTTCTTCACCGCCGGCAGGATCACCGGTGCTTTTTCGCCGGCTTTGACCATCTGTTCAATCAGCATTTTTCTCAACACTTTGCGCTGTTGCTTGTACTTCGGATTTTTCACAAGGTTTTCTTTTTCGTCCGGGTCGTTTTCAAGGTCGTACAGGTAATCTTCAAAGTACACCTTCGCCGAATGGACGGCAAAACCGCTGACGGCGGCAGAGCGCACGGAGTACTTATACTTTTCGGTGCGAATCGCCCGACCGCACTGACTTTCGCTGATCTGGATAAACACACAGTCCCGTTTCCGTTCGGAATCCGTCAGCTGTTTCGTCAGATCTTCACCCATATAGGTATCCGGCACCGGAATTGACGCAAGCGACAGCAAGGTCGGCGGAAGATCGATCAGGGACGTCAGCCTTTGCTCCTTTTTCCCGCCCGTAAAGCCGCCGCCTTTGATGATAAGCGGCGTATGAACCGAGCTTTCGTGACAGCTACGTTTATATTCGGCATTGCGGGTTTTGAAGTGGCTGCCGTGGTCGGAAGTGTAAAGGATTACGGTTTCGTCATAAATTCCGAGCTCTTTCAGCTTTTCCACAAGCCGCCCGACGTTGTAATCCAGGCGGTTGATCGCCGAAATATAGTCCGGATACATCTCTTTGTAGTCGCCCTCAAGGAACGTCAGATCGGACGGCAGAGGATAATCCTTAAAGGTGTCTACCGTTTCACGAAAGCCCTCGTAGGTATGGTGATCGTTCTGGTGATGCGGCTCCAGCTGACTGATAAAGAGGAAAAACGGCTTGTCGCTGTTACGGTTTTCAAGATATTCGAGCGCAAAATCGTTGATGCCGTCGGCACGGTAGCCGGTAAAATCAAGTCGGGTTCCGTTTTCGTCGAACACATAGCCGTCATAGCCGTGCGACGTGAACTCCAGCACATCGGCGGCGCGCCAGTAGCGGTACTCCCCTTGCCTTTCTTTCGGGACGGCTGTCTTTTCACAATGCAGTCCGACCCCCGGAAAACGGTCGGACGCAAGGTGCCATTTCCCGATATACGCCGTGTCGTAGCCGGCTTCATTGAAATAACGGGCAAGCGGCGTCCTGTCCTTCGGAAGCGGTACCCCGTTCCAGTAACAGCCGCACTGTGTAGCATAGACACCCGTCTGAAGGCACGCTCTTGCCGGACCGCAGACGGGCTGGCAGGTGAAGTTGTTTTCAAACATCACGCCTTCTTTCGCAAGTTCACAAAGATTCGGCGTCACGGTTTCGTTGATCGTGTCCCACCGCTGCTGGTCAGAGAAATAAAAAATAATATTCTTTTGGCTCATGGCTTTATCTTTCCTTTTCAACTTCTTCCGGCGGCAACAGCACGCACAAACAAGCCGATCCGCCCTTTTCTTATTCATCATATCACACCGGTTTTTGGCTGTCAAACGGTCAATGCTATTTTTTCTTCAAATACCGACAATTCAAAAGGATCAAAAAAGCGCCGGAGCTTCAGCCGGAAATATGTAAAAATTTACGGAAAACCCTTGACAAACGCAGATCGGAGTGATATATTATATGAGTGCTTGTTAGCGCATTCAAGAATATGCGAGAGTGGCGGAATCGGCAGCATTCCGAACGAAGCGCCGCCGGTGGCGGATGAAGCGAGTTCGAAATGGCGTAGCGGTCAAAATTTTGCGGCGCTCCAAGCCGCAGAAAATTTTGGGAACCGCAAGCGGTACCGCGTATGCGCGTCTGCTTCTCCTCAAGGCAGACAGTAACAACAAGTACAATCGAATAGGAAATGCGAGAGTGGCGGAATCGGCAGACGCGCACGTTTGAGGGGCGTGTGGGGCGACTCGTACGGGTTCAAGTCCCGTCTCTCGCACCAAGAAAAGAGAAGCGGTTGCAATTACTGCTTCTCTTTTTGTATTCAGCAAACTTTTCCGGAATCAGAAATAGGAGTGGTAGTAAATAGCCGAACCCGCAGAAAATGAGAAGTACCGTTAGATATATACAGATAAAAGCCGCCATAATCTTTTATGCCGTCAAAGCGGCAACCGGACAACCTTTTTCGGCCGCCCGGTTGTTTTTTCTTTTTCGTGGGACGCTTTTGCGCCTCCCCCTGTTTTCATCAAAAACAATGGAGTCTGTCCGACAGCATAACTGTGTTCTGCGTTTTGCTGTTTCAGATCTGATACCACTTGATTTCGTTCGCCTCTAAATGAAGGTCAGTGCTTGTACCGTCGCCGACATAGACCGTCGTGTCCTGCGGCTCGTAGGTGTTGTTGACAACGCAGTACTTGCCGTTTTTCACATAGGCGTGCACTTCAACATTATAGTTGGTTGAATACCACCGATAAAGCTCATCTTCCGCCGAAGCGCTCCACAGGATTGCACGATACAGCACGCGGCTGTTTTTGAACGAATACGGCAGACCGCTGATGTAAACACCCCTGCCCTTTCCGAACGGTCTGACAGCCATCTGCACCTCCTCTGCGTGTCGGACGGCAAACGGAAGCTCGGTTGCATTCTGAATCAGCACGGTAGTACCGTCAAGGGCGACAATATTCTTCTTGCCCTCGCCGAAATCGACTTCACCGTCTGCATCGGCAAGAATGAAATGATCCCTGTGCTCCTCGGTGTTGTAACGGCGGGTGTTGAGCGTCAGACCGTTCTCTCTTTCAACGCCGAGAATGTCGTCAAGCTGGAAGAATTTACCCTGCCACTGGTGAGCCGCCGGTTCGCCGACGCCGATAAAGCCGCCGCCGTTATAGACAAATTTCCTGACAGCGGTGATGATTTCTTCATCGATCCAGTATTCACCGCCTGACTGTGCGGTATCGGCATCACCCACATTGATAATGACATCGAAATCAGCAAGGAGATCCGGGTCTTTTTTCATGTCATCAAAGCTGATAAAGCGAACATCAAAAGGTGCGCCGCTCAATGCTTCAATAATGCCGAAGTAGGAATAATTCTGTCTGTAATACAGTGCGTGATGCACCATGTGATTGCCCCAGGCACGCATTTTACCCCAACAGTTGAGGACAGCAACCTTCTTGACACAGTAGGGTGTTACGCCGCAGATGTTGTCGTAGAGCGTTCTGAACTCATCGCAGACATCCTTGATATAATTGACAAAATCGGGGAACTGAAGGGCAAGCTTGAGATAGCCGCCGTAGCCGATACGGGAAATCGGACTTCTTAAAATGGCTCTTCTTGCCGTTACCCAGTTGACCTTTGCTTCGGCAATCGGATCGCCGCCTTCATGGAAAACATCGGGGAAGAAATAGGGTAAAAATCTGCCCTCGGTGTATTTGACGCCCTTGATATCGCTGAAAAGACGAAGCGTTGCCCCGTTGCCGACACTGCCGACAACCGCGTCAAGACCGATGGACTCAAATTCCTCCATAAACGGCTCCATGCCGATCCAGTGGTCGCCCATGAACATCATGGCCTCCTTGCCGTACTCATGAACGATATCGACCATTTCCTTGGCGAGCTTTGCGACTTCCCGTCTCTGAAACGCCTGAAAATCCTTGAACTCCTTTGAGGGAATACGGTAGGTGTTGTTCATATAGCCCTGATCGATGATGAACTCAGGGCGGAACGGATAGCCGACCTCTTTTTCAAACTGCTCTAAAATATAGGGACTGACCGAAGCGGTGTATCCGTACCAGTCAACAAATTTTTCTCTTGCAAGCTCGTCAAACACAAGCGTAAACTGATGAAAAAACGTCGTAAACCGTACAACATCAACATACTCGTGCGTGTCGAGGAATTTACGCAATCTTTTCATCGAGTGCGCCCTTGTTTTCGGCTGACGGACGTCAAAGGTGATCTGCGGTTCAATGTCCCAGTTGTTGACAACTGCGTTGTACATATGTACGGGATCCCACATGATGTAAGCCAGGAAGCTTACCGTGTATTCATGAAACGGCTTTGTGCGGATGACAACATTGCCGCTTTCCTCATCATAGGACCAGCCGTCGGTCGGCACAGCTTCGCCGGTTGTACGGTCCATAACCTCCCACCACTTTGTGATGTCGTCGAAGCTGTTGACCTTGAGCATATCGGGATAAAGATGATCCATCAGATGGATTTCGAGTTCATCTTCCGTCGCAGTGTAAAACGGCGTCATAATATACATCTGCTGCACTTCGTCCGGGTTCGCCTTTGCCCATTCGTTATCCTTACGGGTGGTGTAATAGGTGGCGTACACCTTTCCGCCGGCGTCCTTTAACTCCTGCGGGAACTCGGTGCCGTCACAGTCCCGGATGGCGTCTGCGCCCCAGATATCCATAATTTCAAGCGTTTCTTTTACCACATCCATATCCGTCGGAATGGTGACTCTGCCTTTTGATTTTGCCATAAATTAACCTCACTTTTATTTGTCAATCGTTATGATTTCATTATCTTTCAGCGTCACTTTGCCGTTCCGCATTTTTCTGCGCTTAAAAGGAACTCCCTTTCTGACAAAGAAACGGTTATTTGCAATATAAGCGTCGGGATTGCTGCAGGGGCTGATGGTGCCGCCCAAATCGTCGAAGCTGAAATTGTTTGTAAACGTGTTGTGGATTGCTTCCTGCAGGCAGAACATCACACAACCACCTTCGTTCAACCGTGAATAGTTCTGTTCATAAACCGTACCGTCGCCCGAATCCGCGTCATAAGCCATGCCGTCCTGATTGAGCTTGGTATCGACCGCTTCGTTAAAGCGGAAAAGTGCGTTTTTGCATTTCCACGGCCAGATCGCCGCCGCAACCTTCCCCATTCTCTTTTCGGGATAGCGATAATAACGGTCGTTCATTTCAACAGCACAGCTGTCCGAAACATTATGCTCGACCAAAGGCGTCAGCGCATACATCGGCGTAATAGCGTCACCGCCGGCAAATTTAACATAGTTGCCGCAGATAGTAATATTCTCGTTGCCGTATTTTTTGAAAGTATCTTCCCGAAGCTCTTTTGTCGCGAATTCCTTGTGTCGGTAAGTGTAGCCTACGGCGATTCCCCATCGGCTGACTTTTTTGACAGAACAGTTTTTCACCGTTACGCCGTCATATCGGGCGACACCGGTTTTGCTTTCGTCTTCGGGCTTTAAGCAGGTCATATAGATACCGCCGTTGTTCATGTGCTTGTTATAAACATTTCCGTTGACATCGTGGACAAAAAGGTTGTCCACGGTGATATTGTGGAGCGTACCTCTGTTCTGCGCCACAACAGCCACACCCGTCCGGTCTGTTTTATGAGCCGCCGAGTATTCCTCGGGGGATTTTTCTTCGTCTTTATTCGTGATTTCAAGATCCCGGATCGTGATATTCTCGCAGTCGTAAAGCAAAACGGCAGAGGAAACATCGCCTTTATACACATGACAGGGATTATCAAGCACGGTTCCGTAGTCCTGATACCACACACCCGTACCGTCCGCTTCGATCCGGGGCATGGCATCACCCTCGCCGTAGGAGGCGATCTCAATCGCTTCGCCGGCAATATCGCCGCAGTTTTTTAAATGTAAATGCTCGCCGCTGAATACCGAGCCTTTTTCAAGAAGAATCCTGTCTCCCGGATTGATCCCGGTATGATTGATCTTATCAAGAGTCAAAAACGGAGTGCTTTCGCTCTGTCCGTCGTGGTTGTCGTTTCCGTTAAGAGAGCTTACATAATATGTTGTTGATTTCATCTTCATACTGCTCCTCTCTCATTTTCTTTTCAATAATCATTTCCACTTCACGGAAACGGAAGCTGTCACCCGAATATCTTGTAAAAAGATCCCGGTTGTTTTTATAAAAGGCTTTCTTTTCCTTTTTGGATATGGGCGCATATTGATAGTTCTTTTTAATTTCTTCTTTTTCGCTTGCAAAATCGAGCTTGAACCTTGTAAGCTCATAATCGAGATAAACAGGAAGAGAAAACCAGGTCAGACCATAGACCGTTTCGCCTTTTTCGAGCATTTCTTTTCGTTTTTCGTTTTCTGCTTCACACCTTGACGCAACGGCATCCGGGCTGCTGTCGTCAATCAGCCCCAGCCTTTTCGCAAATTCAAGGCAAGCAAGGGCGTATTTTTTCTCCTCTTCTCCGGAAAAACAAAATGTGTTCATAACCGCCTCCAGAATATATAGTATGGTTCAATAATATAATACCTGTTTTACGGTGATATTGCAAGTGAATTTGACACATTGCCGCCAAATATTTCACAGTACGGTTCACAAGAACCCCGTAAAATCCGCACATCGGCTTTCCGGAGTTATACAAAAGGATCTGTTCCGAAAGCGCAGAACAGACCTTCTTGTTTCTGATTTAAAAGCATTTCTCACATTTTGTATAGCCGCTTGAAAGAAGCGCATCCAGACCGCCGGAATAGCTTTTCTTGTTTTTGTCCTTCATCCTCTTGACGGAGCTGCAGCCCGGATAATGAATTTTCTTTGTGTTTGTGTTCAGTATGTACGTTCCCGTGTTCACAAAGCCGCCGGCCGCTTCAGTCGTTGCTGTTCTTTTCGGATTGGTCGTTGAATTTTTCGCTTTTGTTGTGCCTTGCCCGGTTGTCTTTTTGGTGGTTGACGAGCCGCCCGAAGCCGAAGAACTTTCTCCCGTAGAATAGTCGATCTTAATTCCGGGCTGAACGTTATAGCAATATACATTGAAGCAGATTCCGTCGCCGTCGTCCTCAACCGAATACGCTTCAAGCTGAACACCGCTTGCCAGGAGATTGTTTCCATCAAAAAACGGGGTCACACGGTACATGACATGGTTGCCGGTTTCTTCGATATAGTCGGCGACCATATTTTCAAACGGAAGCATTCCCTCGATGTTGAGGTATTTTGTGCCGGTGATCAGATTGCGGTTGTTTGCGTTTTCGGCGGATAGCTGCCAACCGATCAGATGACAGCGGTTATATAAGTATTTTCCGCTTATGCTGTCATATTTTGCCTGAACCCAGCCGGTGGGTATGATATTGCTGATGCTTCCCCTTTTTTCGTCCTCGCCGGGCATGATCTCCGTTCCGCAGCACGCAAAAGCCGCCGTGCACCGACCTTTTTGGTCAAGACTGCCGTACTTTTCGAATGCTTTTGTCGTAATTTCATCCGGCGTAAAATACGGTTTGTTGCCGTTGACGGCCGTATAGGCTTTTCCCGAATAGCCCGGAATCGACGAGAAAGAGAGCTTTTTATTGCTCAGGTTGCTGTTGCGGGTTGTCGTTTCCGTTTGCGGTGCTTTGGTTGTCCGGGTCGTTTTCTCGCTTTTTGTTGTTTTATCCTGATCTTGCGTTGTCCGCTCGGTGGAAGCCTCATCTTCCGACAGAACGGTTTCCTGCGTGACCGTTGTACGTCCGGTTTCGGTTAAAAGGGTTTCGTCCGGTGTGGATGTGCCGCAGCCGCCGAGAATAAAAATGATCGCAAGCCAAAGGGCGATAACACTTTTTAAAAGATTGGGACAAAAAGACGATTCTTTGTTTTTCATCATTATTTTCTCTCCTGCTTTTTATAGATTTCTTCGGTTATTTTTTTATGCGAAGAGCCTGCAAACTCCTTCTTTGAAAAGAGCCTGAAGCCAAGCGACTTCAGATCCGATTCAAAATATCGGTCCGCCGGATAGTGCCGGTTCCATTTATAAAGCACAACCTCACTGCAGTTATCAAGCGAATAATCAAGGTCTTCCACAAAGCAAAAATCTTCGTCAGCCGCCTTTGACATATAGTCATTATCCGCACGGTAATTCTCCGCTTCTCCGAATTGCTTCGCCGAATACTCACTCATCCAAAGAATGCTTTGGGAGCTAAGAGCGGCTGCCTTTTCACGAAGGACGCTGTCCTGACTTTGTCTGCGGTTATTGAACATCATACCGTTGTTGTCGTCTACACAAAAAATCAATTTCATACGAACACCCCTAAAGTATTATACAGGAATCCTTGTACCCAAAAACGGACTCTAAGCCGAATTCCGGCAATTTCACTATTTTTGAAAATCATCTATAAAAAATATTTCATTTTATTTAATATATCACATCAAAGAGAGTAAAACAAGCATTACCATTTCATTTTCACTGTGTTTCTCCGTTTTTTCTCGTCATGCAGACATTCACACATTGATGTTCAAATTCTTGACATCTTTCTTATTATAGTATAAAATATAATAATCGTATATTGCGACTTTATTGTTAAGCGAAAGGAGATTTTCCAATGATCTTTACCAATCCGGGGAATGTGTTCCATTTGCAAACGGAGAAAACAAGTTACATTTTCAGAGCGATGCCGTCCGGTCATCTTGAAAGCCTTTACTACGGAAAAAGAATCCGGAATTGTGAGGACTTCACTTTCCTTTTTGATAAGCACGAATGCGGCTGGTCCAACGGCACCGCCTATTCGCAGGACGACACGACTCTTTCACTCGATCACATCGCATTGGAGTATTCCTCTTACGGAAAGGGCGACTACCGTCTGCCCGCCGTTCAGATCACCTCGGCCGACGACATTTTCACAACGGATTTTCTTTTTAAATCCGCCGCCGTTACCGCTGTCAAGCCCGACCTTCAGGGTCTTCCGTCAAGCTACGGCGAATCACAGACGCTGACCGTTATCCTTGAGGACAAATACTTAAAAAGTCAGCTTCATCTTTTCTATACGGTTTTTGAAGAATGCAACGTCATTACAAGAAGCGTACGGCTTTACAACAAAGGCGATAAGCCGTTTACAGTCAAGTCGCTGATGAGTATGCAGATCGACCTTGACGCAGACGACTATACCATGCTCACCTTTGACGGTGCCTGGGCAAGAGAGCGATACAAAAACGAACATAAGCTCACCTCGGGCGAGTTTTCCGTCGGCTCCATCTGCGGTGCCAGCTCCAACCGCCATAACCCGTTCTTCGCCCTCAAAAAAGGAGAATGCGACGAACAAAAGGGCGAATGCTACGGCTTTAACCTTGTTTATTCGGGCAACCACATCGCCCGTACGGAGGTTGCGCCGCACGGAACGCTCCGGGTTCAGAACGGTATCCATCCGTTTGAATTCGAATGGCTTCTCTCCCCCGGTGAATTTTTTGATGCACCGGAAAGCGTCATGACCTTCTCACATGAGGGGCTCAACGGCATGAGCCACAATATGCACGCCTTCGTCAAAGAGCACATTGTCAGAGGCTATTGGAAAAACAAAGAGCGTCCGATCCTTGTCAACAACTGGGAAGCGACCTATTTCAGCTTCACCGAAAAGAAGATCGTCGAAATCGCCAAAGCCGCCAAACAGCTCGGTGCCGAAATGTTCGTCCTTGACGACGGCTGGTTCGGCAAGCGAAACAACGACAAATCCTCTTTGGGTGACTGGTACATAAACAAAAAGAAGCTTCCGTCGGGCATTGACGGGCTTTCGCGTCAGATCAACAACCTCGGCTTAAAGTTCGGTCTTTGGGTCGAGCCGGAAATGATTTCTCCCGACAGCGATTTGTACCGTGCTCATCCTGACTGGGCGGTTACAACGGATCTTTACACCCCCTCGCAGGGCAGAAATCAGCTGATTCTTGACCTGACAAGACAGGACGTAAGAGATTATCTCATCAATACTATGACCGACGTTTTCCGTTACGGTCATATCGAATACATCAAGTGGGACTACAACCGTCAGTTCTCCGACGTATTCTCCCGCCGTAAGGACGCAAGAAGCGGCGAGTTCTTCCACCGTTACATCTTGGGACTTTACGAAATCTGGAGCGCACTGACCGAAAAATTCCCCGAAATTCTTTTCGAAGCCTGCTCAAGCGGCGGAAACCGCTTTGACCTTGGTACCTTCTGCTATATGCCGCAGTGCTGGACGAGCGACAACACCGACGCACTTGACAGAGTCCATATTCAGTCGGGCACCTCCTACGGCTATCCGCAGTCGGTTATGACGATGCACGTCTCCGCCTCCCCGTCCTTTGCCAACTTCAGAGCTTCCTCGGTCGAGGATCGCTTTAACGTTGCCGCCTTCGGACTGTTGGGCTACGAGCTTGACGTTACGCAGCTTTCAAAGTTCGACAAAGCTGCTGTAATCAAGCAAATCGAATACTACAAGCAGCACAGAAGACTGCTTCAGTTCGGCACATTCAGCCGGATCGGCGATTTCTTCACTGGCGATATCGCAAAATGGCAGATCACATCAGAGGACAAGAAAGAATCCATGATGGGCTACTTCGTCAACCGTGTCAAGCCGAACTCCGGCAACGACTCGATCCGATTTGTTGATCTTGATGTCGAAAAGGATTATTCGCTTTCGGCAAGAACCCAGCTTCTCAACATTAAAAACTTCGGCGAGATCATCAACGTTCCGCTTCCGAAGAAGCTCGACATGGAGGACGGAAAGCTTTATGAATTCCTGACCAAAACGGTTAAGCTCAAGACCGAAAAAGAGGAATACGCCTCCATCGGCGGCGACGCTCTTGTCAGCTTCGGCTTCCGGCCGCATCAGCATTTTGCGTTGAGCGGCTTCAAACTCGGCACGACAAGAATGCTGTTCGACACCGATTCGAGAATGTATTATCTTCGTGAAAAGGAAGAAGAAAAGCAATGAAAGAATATCTGACTTATTGCTTTGAAAAGGAGCCCGATTGGGAAAAAGTTCCCATCGGCAAGATAGATTGTTTTCAATGGGAAAACGAAGAAAAATACCGTCCCGAAACAAGCTTCAGGCTCTGTCTTGTGCAAAGCAAGGGAATCTTCCTTACCATGAAAACCGATGAAACCCATCCTCGCATCACCTGCAAAGACAGGGATGACCCTTGCTGGCAGGACAGCTGTATGGAATTTTTCTTCCGTCCTTTTGCGGACAGAGAGGAATATATCAACATCGAAATGAATCCCGCCGGCGCATACCTGAGCGAAATCGGCAAAGGCAAAGGCGACAGACGGTTTGTTAAAGAGCTGACAAAAGAAGAGGTAGTGATCCGCACCGAGGTAACCGAAAACGGTTGGTCCCTTTCCCTGTTCGTTCCCGATCCGTTTATCCGTTCCCTCTTCGGGAAAGGCTTCGACTATCACTGCGGTGAGTTTTACGGCAACTTTTATAAATGCGGCGATCGGACCGAACGACCGCATTACGGCTCATTCTCCCCGATGTCAACGCTTCCCCCGGGGTTCCATAACCCTGAACTTTTCGCTAAAATCAAGATTTCCGATGTATAATATAAAAGAAAGGAGCAAGCATAGCACGCCACAAGGCGCGGCTTGTTAAATATGATACTATGGTTGTAAACGACGAAAAAATAATTTCAGTTTGCCGTGAATTCGGCATTGAGGGTGACTTTACAGAAAGTAAGGTTTTCACCGACGGACACATCAATTCCACGTTCCTTGCCGTATTCAAAAACGGGGACACCGTCAACAAATACCTTGTCCAGAACATCAACACTGTTGTGTTCAAGAATCAGCAGGCACTGATGGACAACGTTATCAACGTCACCTCGTTCCTGAGAAAAAAGATTGAAGAAGACGGCGGCGATCCCACCCGCGAAACGCTTCATTTCCTGAAAGGCAAAGACGGAAAATACTATTATCAGGACGGTCGGAATTGTTGGAGAATCTATCATTTCATCGATAATTCTTTTACGCTTAACATGATCGACAGCCCTGAGGTTTTTGAAGATACAGGCCGCAGCTTCGGACGATTCCAATGCCTTTTGAGCGATTACCCGATCGACAACCTTTTTGAAACCATTCCCGACTTCCACAACACACCGAAAAGACTTCAGAATCTCGTTGATTCGGTGAAGAAAGACGTTGTCGGAAGAGCCGCCGGTGTTCAGAAAGAAATCAATTTTGCGCTTGAAAGAAAGGGCGACACCGAAAGAGCACTCAATCTTCTTGAAAAAGGTGAAATCCCGCTGCGTGTTACCCACAACGACACGAAACTGAACAACATTCTCTTTGACAGCGAAACCAACAAAGGAATCTGCGTCATTGACCTTGACACGATCATGCCCGGTCTTTCCCTTTACGATTTTGGCGATGCCATCCGCTTCGGCGCCAAAACAGCCGCTGAGGACGAAGCGGATCTCAGCAAGGTTTCCGTTTCGCTTGACCTTTACGAAAGCTATGTCAAAGGCTACCTTGAAAGCTGCGCCTCGGCTCTTACAAAAGCCGAGATTGAAAATCTTGCTTTTTCGGCGAAGTTGATGACTTTTGAATGCGGCATGAGATTTTTGACCGACTATCTTGACGGCGACGTTTATTTCAAGACCGAATATCCCGACCACAACCTTGTCCGGGCAAGAAATCAATTCAAGATGGTGGAAGAGATCGAAAAGGTTCTTCCCGAAATGGAAAAAATCACGCTTGACACCTATCAGCTTGTTACCGGTAAAAGCCTTTAAGGAATCAAACAGAAAAATGCACTGTGTTTTTGAAAGCGCAGTGTATTTTTTAATTTCAAAAAATTCGGCAAAATACAGCAAAAAATCGACAAAATCGGTTTTTTTGCAATTTTTTTGATATTTAACTTCATTTTAACATCTCTTTTAAGTGCGTTTAAACATTGTGGATTATAAATGAAGCAAGAAAATAACAACGAGGGCAAGAAAAGCCCTGTTTTTAAGAACTAAAAGCGAGTGAGTACTCGCTCAGGAGTTTTGCGCTCCCCACCATTCTGTTCTCCACATTTTATATAGATTTTTCTCCTCCTCATTCAATACTCCGTGGGTTTATCCCGAGCCTACGGAGTATTGAAACCCACTAAGGTGAGCAGTCGTTCATTTTTTTGTGCGTGTTATACAAAAAATATCTCAAAATTAGTGCAGTTTGTAAATATCGTCCATTGACAACCGCTGATTTTCATGATAGAATATGAACATAATATTAATAAAGTAAACTTAGTCAAAATAACAACTTTATCATTAAAGAAAACTTCGACATAGAAAAGGAGATGCACACATGAGAGTAACAAGAAGAGAGTATTTCGGAATCCAGAGAAAAATCGTTGCGAATGTCACATCCGATTCGTGGCAGAATGTCCCCCACGTTTGTTATATGTACGAGCCCGACGTTACTGACCTTTATAATGAGTTCAAAAAACTCAACAAAGGTCGTGAAGGCGAAAACAAAATAACCTTCAACACCCTCATGCTCAAGATCATTGCTGAAGGTCTTAAAGCGGCTCCGATCATGAATTCACACATCGACTTCAACCGAAAATTTGTCACCGGCAAAATTGATACTTTTGAAGAAATCAATATCTCGATGCCGACTATTCTTCCGAATGGTGAAATGATGACCATTAACCTGCGTGACTTCGGCAACAGAAAGCTTGACGACATGACGGCTTATATCAACGACGTAAGACGCCGCGCTGAAAAAACCAATCTCACGGAAGCTATGTACAATGTCGCTTTCAATAAGACGATCGAAACCCTCAAGCAGGGCAAAATTTTCCAGGTTCTTACAAGAATCGGTGGTGCAAACTTCGGTAAGTGCAAGGTTGACCACCTCAGAGGCAAGGCCAAGAAAGAATATGATGCCATCCCCGAAACCGAAAGACTGACCATGAAGGATCTTGAGCAGGGAACCGTCACTGTTTCCAACGTCGGCTCCATCTACCGCGGTCAGCACGGTGCCGTTTCACTTCTTGAAATCGTACCGCCTCAGGTCAGTGCTTTTGCCATCGGTGCCATTCAGGACAGACCCGTAGTCATTAAGAACGATGACGGCTCCAAAGATATCGGTATCCGTTCGATTCTTCCGCTGTGCATCACTTTCGACCACAGAGCGATTGATTTCGGCGATATCGTACCGTTCATGAAGAAAGTTGACGAGATCCTTGACAACCCGTCTATCATTCACACCTGGGTTTCAAACGACAAAAACGACAACACCAAGGACAAGAAGAACGACGACTTTCTTACCGTCGTTGCATAAGTCAAAGCGATTTTGATACCTTCTTAACCCCTTTCTTATAAATCTTTTCTTAACGAAAAAATGCTGCTTTACGCAGCATTTTTTCGTTTTATAGAAGCATCAGAAGCGTTCCGACAGTTACCGCCGAAAGACCGGTCACCGAATAAGCACTCAGCTTTTCTTTCAAAAACAGTCTTGAAAAAACAGCGATCAGTACAATGCTCAGCTTGTCAACCGGTACCACAACACTCGCCTGTCCTGTCTGAAGAGCATTGAAATAGCAAAGCCACGACCCACCCGTTGCAACACCGGAAAGCACCAACAGCAAAGCCTGCCTCCCTTTCGGCACGACCATTGTCTTTCCGCGGCTTTTGATGGGGATCATGATACCACTCATCAAAAGAACAACTACCGTGCGTATAGCCGTAGCAAGGTTGGAATCAATGTCCCGTATACCGAGCTTTGCCAGAACCGACGTCGACGCCGCAAAAACAGCCGAAAGCACCGCATAAAGCAGCCACTGTCTCTTGTGCGGTTTATCGGCGGCTTTGCTCTTTGAGCCGTCATATGCCACCAATAAAGCACCTGCAAGCATCAGAACGATCGCAACAATGCGAACCGGTGTGACTTTCTCATCAAAAATGATAAACGCAAGAATCACCGTCAGGACGGTACTTGTTTTGTCAACGGCGGCAACCGACCCGGCATTTCCGAGCTGTAAAGCCCGAAAATAACACAGCCATGATCCGCCTGTCGCAAGACCCGAAAGAACAAGAAAGAGCCATGCCGAAAACGAAATCTGCCCGATCTGACCGATTTTTCCGGTTGCAAGAACAATCGCCCACGAAAAAATCAGAACAACACCTGTTCTCAGAAACGTGGCAAAGGTTGAATCAATATCCTTTTCGCCAAGCTTTGCCAAAACGGTTGACATAGCCGCAAAACCAGCCGAAAGGAACGCAAGAATTAACCACACGCAAATCACCTCGCAAACCATTATAGCACAATTGCCATTTTCTGACAATATCCGACCCGGATTTCATACTTTTTTCAAAACAAAACCGTTCCGTCTCAAGGGTGAAACGGAACGGCAGAATTTATTGGGGCATTATGACGAATGCCGGGACGTTTTTTGCGATTGCCATGACATTATGCCGGAACCGTTTCGGCTTTGACCGCATGAAGCTGTTCCGCTTCCGGTTCTTTTGCAAGCTCTTTTTCCTGTTTTGATTCTTTTATGACGGTTGCAACTGCCTCTTTCAGATATTCCGGAGACTTTTTGAAAGCACCGGCAAAAGTATCGCGGGTATCTTTGTCAATTTCTTTCCATGATCGGACAGCACCGCGTACGCTTGAGACGGCGTTCTTTGCAAAACCGAGCAGGCAGATTTGCCCTGTACCGGCAATCAGCTTTTTGGCAACAACGTCAAACGATTTGCTTTGTTCTTCATTTACATTGAAAATAATCTTATTGAGGCATAAATCGTTTAATTTGCCGAGCACGGACAGATCGTCTGCCGTCTGAAGCTCACTGCCGTTGAATTTCCACGTTGCAAGGTCATGCTGCATCGGGCCGAGAAGTCTGGTGCTCCGGATAACGGAATAATCATTATCGTGCGCAAGAAGCATTCCGATAAAGGACGAATTCGGCACAATATGGTGATATTTCGGCAACAGTTCCTGATAGGCCTTTGTCCGGAAAATCGAATAATTATCAAAGCCGGGACCGTCGTTGTTATAAAGCGCAGTAATTCTCGAACGCACCTTTTCACTGCATCCGAGCGCACCGTAAAGGGCGACGTTTCCGCCCTTTGAATGGCCGCATACAATGATGTTGCCGCCAAATTTTTCGGCAACCGTTTCAAGATAATCCACAGCAAGCTGATGCGACGGAATTCCTTTTTTCACATAAAGGTCAAGGTCTTCTTTCCATCCGATCAGTGTGTCGTCCGTTCCGCGGAACATAACGACCTTTGTGTCATCGGGCAGAATAAAGGTTGCTGCGGCAAACTGAACGGCCGGTTCAACACTGAATGTTTCCGTACAGCCGACAATTTTCATTTCCTGAAAGCGTTTATACTTTGCCATTTCCTGAAGCAGGACGCTGATCTGTTTCGGAAGAACAAGACCAACCGCGTGGTGCTTACAGCCGTTGAGTTCATAAAACTCTTTGCATACATCGGCAAAGTCACGAGGTTCATCGTCAAGGCTTGCCGGCACAATTTTTTCAAGCTGCAAATAAAAAATCTCACACAAAGCTACATTATCGGCTTCACCGAAAGGCATATCGTTAAACGAAACGCTGCCATAGCTTTTGATATAATCATGAATGTTTGCCACAATAAATCTCCCTTCCAATGATTGATATTTTCACAAAATTATTATATATAATTTGTTAAAAAAGTCAATGGTTTCGCAACAAAGAGCAGGGAAATATTTAACGGTGTTAATTTGTTTCAATGCATTTATATAGCTGTCGTTTTTTTGTATCATCATTACAAGAAACTCCAAAGAAACAAAATGTGGACTAAGGCTTGATACCGGATGGTATGTTGACCTTAGTCCATGTCTTTTGTCCTGAATGCCTTTTGACAGAGGTTCCGGTATTGTTTCGTTGTACATAGGAATCCTTATCCATTGTCCGGAACACGCAGATATCCGAAAGAACCGTTTATGCGAAAACAGATCGTCAGACCTCATCATCAGACTACAAGGCTGACCGCGCGATCTTCATTTTCGATAAGCTTGTTCACATCGTTCTTTCCGCTGTGGTGGTAAGGCTTGATTTTAAGCGCCAGAGTCATGACAACTGCACCGATCACATTGGCGACGGTATCTTCCATTGTATCCATAAGGGCGTATCTGCCCGGATCAAGCTCCGGGATAATGTTCGGCATGGAACAGCCGTATTTTTCGCAGGCCTGCTGTGCAAGAGCGAAGGACCAATGCTGTGTGTCCCCGCCGGCGACCTGGTCAAATGTGAACTCAAACAGCTCCCAGCCGACACCGAACATGAAAGAAATACCGCAGGCGCCGAGAAGAACAAGGGCGAGAGGAGCTGTCTTTTTGTCACGGAGCTGAATGGCAGAAATAATCTCATACCCGATGAAGCAGGCTTCCGCACCGCCAAAGGCATGGAGAAGAATGTCATAAGGCGGAAACTTGTAATAGAGATTCAGGAATGCGCCGCCAAAGGAGCCAAGGAAAAATCCAAGTAAAGTAATATTCTGAACGTAAGCCGGTATGTAATGGAGAAAGCTCTTTTCGGATGTTGTAAGCATAATTTCCCATGCAAACATTCCCACAAGGTTTGCTGTAATCTGAAGCACTTGCTGAAGGTGAGAATTTTCGCCTGTTACAGGGTCGCCCTTGATAAGATGAATAAGACTGACTATGATGGCATAAATCATTAATCCCCGAAGTGTCCACCAGTAAATTCGTTCGCTCAGCTTAGATTGCGCGTGATGTCGTTTTATGTAATCTTTCATATATATCTCCCTTAAAGTGTCCGATAAATTCTATCATATAAAAGGCAGGAAAACAAGGAAAGTTTACAAATTCCGACAATTTTCAGCAACCTTTTGCAACCCTTATGCATTATGCAGCTTGTTTCAATCGCAAGGTCAGACGTAACCCCGACGTCTTCAATCATAGTCCGGTACATAGAAATTAAAATTGATCTTCGAATACGATATCTTCATCGGCTTCGTTCCGCCGGTGGCCTGATTCACCCATTTAACGTAATACGCCTTGTCGCAAGCGATGGTTCCGCTGTTGCTTGTAATCAGATATACTACACCGTCACCGTCAAAGTCATAATCCGAATACTCCCAGTACTGTTCTATACCGTACTCGTTTCCGATTGAATAAAGAGGACCTCCGGGCAATATCGTATTCGCCTGCTGAATATAGCCGCCTTTGTGATACGCCTCAACATAATATTCTTTTCCATTTATTATACAATCGTAGGGCCAGATATAAGACCCGCCCTGATTATGACTGTCAAACCAAGGCCAAAAGCCGTTCGGATAAATCACCTCGGGTGAACATATGTCGATACAGATTACCTTGCCCTTTTCGCTTGAATAACTGAAAACCAAACATTCAGTCGTAGCATATGTACTATATTTAATAATCATTTCAAGCTTATTATCGCTATCAATATCCACAATCGCATAATAGCAGTCTTCTAAAAAGATATACTCATAAATATCACTCAGATATGTTCCGTTATAATTCGGTAAACCGTATCCATTTCTAAAATTATTCAGAGTCTTTTTATAGGCTGCTTTCGCCGCATCATTGTAACCCGACGAGGATGAAATCTTTTTCAGATACGCTTTCAGGACCCATCCGTTATAGGTCTTTGCACCCTTGGTATAGGACACATACTGATACTTGCCGCCGACTTTGCCGTTGGATTCCACGGTCGCACCGTTCGGCACCGTAGCAATCTTCGCATAATTTTCTCCGGCGCCCTTTCTCATATTCAACGCCGATGTCGTCTTATACACCGCATCAATGTACATCAGATACGCCTTGAGCACCCAACCGGTATAGGTTTTTCCACTCTTGGTGTATGACACATACTGATATTTGCCGCTGACTTTGCCGCTTGATGTTACGGTCGCACCGTCCGGAACCGTGGCAATCTTCGCGTAATTTTCACTGGTGCCTTTCCTCATGCTCAGCGCGGCAATTGCCTTATATTTCATGGTTACAGCAGCCGCTTTCAAATAGGCTTTAAGTACCCAACCATTATAGGTCTTTCCGCTCTTGGTATAGGATACATACTGATACTTGCCGCTGACTTTACCGTTCGATGTTACGGTCGCGCCCTTCGGAACCGTGATAATCTTCGCATAATTCTCTCCGGCTCCCTTTCTCATATTCAGTGCCGCCGTTGTCTGATACTTCTTGGTTTCGGTGGCTGATTTCAGATAGGCTTTGAGCACCCAGCCGTTATAAGTCTTTCCGCTTTGTGTATACGATACATACTGATACTTGCCGCTGACCTTGCCGTTTGATATGACCGTCGCGCCCTTGGGCACTGTGACAATCTTCGCGTAATTCTCTCCGGCTCCCTTTCTCATATTCAGCGCCGCCGTTGTCGTGTATTTTTCCGATGCCGCAACGGCTGTCATAACCATCCGGTTGTCGTTTTCTGCGGACAGATTGGCAAGCGGAACCGCCGCAAGAATCATGACAAAAGCAAGAATAAGTGATATAACCCGTTTCATTTTTTCATACTCCTCTCTGATTTAAAACGATGTATAAAACAAGCAGTCTCCGAAATCCGAAGGATCCGATATAAAAGGAACATTACGGGGGATTCTGAGACTGCTGATTCTTTATTCTCCGAGAAGCTTTTCGCAAGCCGCTAATTTCACGCAGATGCAAAGCAATTTTGTTGCCGTCATCAGCTCGTCAACCGGCGGGAAGGACGGTGCAATCCGGATATTCTTGTCCTCGGGGTCAATGCCGTACGGATAGGTCGCGCCGACCGTTGTCAGGGTAACGCCGGCATCTTTGCAAAGCTCCCCTACTCTTTTCGCCGTTCCGGGAAGCACATCAAGGCTGATGAAATAGCCGCCTCTCGGCTTTGTCCACGAAGCGATACCGCAGGAGCCTAAAGCGCTTTCAAACTCGTTGACAACGGCGTTAAACTTCGGCGCAAGAATCGCGCGGTGCAGCTTCATGTGATTTTTGATGCCGTCAAGGCTCTTGTAAAACTTGACGTGGCGGAACTGGTTGAGCTTATCATAGCCGATGGTCTGAATCTTCATACGGCTTTTGATGATGTCAATGTTCCGGTCGGAAGCGGCAAGAACGGCAACGCCCGAACCGGGGAAGCTGATTTTCGAAGTCGAGGTAAACTCGATGACCATATCCTCGTGACCGTACTTTTTGAGTACATCAAAAATGTTGTCAAGCTCATCCGTCGTCTCGGTCAGGTCGTGAATGATGTAGGCGTTATCCCAGATAATCCGGAAATCCTTGGCGGCGGGTGTCATTTTTGCGATTCTGTCAACCACTTCATGCGAATAGGTGACGCCGGTCGGATTCGAATACTTCGGTACGCAGAACATACCCTTGACCGAGCTGTCCTTGACGTATTCTTCGATCGCGTCCATATCCGGACCGTCCTCATTCATGGCGATCGGAATCATCTTGATGCCGTAATACTCACAGATCGAAAAATGTCTGTCGTATCCCGGCGAGGGGCAAAGGAATTTGATCTCGCCCTGATCCTTCCACGGCGTACCGTCCGAACCGGTCAGCATACACTGTGTAATGTAGTCAAACATCATATTGAGGCTCGAGTTGCCGCAAACGATGACGTTATCGGCGGGGACACCCAGAAGTTCGGCGAAAATCGCCTTGCACTCGGGAATGCCCGTCAGAATACCGTAGTTTCTGTATTCAAGGCTGTGCTGTTTTCCGTCATCCCAGTCAGCCGATGTGATCGCGTCAAGAAGTCCGTTCGAAACAGCCAACTGATCCGCGCCGGGCTTTCCTCTTGACATATCGAGCTTTAAACCCTTTGCCTTGAAATCGTTGTATTCCTTTGTAAGCTGAGCTTTCAGCGTGCTCAGTTCCTCTTTGTTCATTGTCTTATAATCAGTCATATATCAAAACCTTCCATACACCTGAAAAAGCGTATGCATTCCTTTCTTGTTTTATTAAAAATCTGCGGAACCCGTTGTTCTCGGGAACGGAAGTACGTCGCGGATATTGGAAATTCCGGTCAGGTACATAATCAGTCTTTCGAAGCCGAGACCGAAGCCTGCGTGCTTCGTGCCGCCGTACTTGCGAAGCTCAAGATACCACCAGTAGTCCTCCTCCTTGAGTCCGAGTTCTTTTATCCGGTCAACTAGAACGTCATAGCGTTCCTCTCTCTGGCTTCCGCCGATGATTTCGCCGATACCCATCACAAGGCAGTCGCAGGCGGCAACGGTCTTTCCGTCATCGTTCAGACGCATATAGAACGCCTTGATTTCTTTCGGATAATCCGTTACGAATACGGGACGCTTGAAGATCTTTTCGGTCAGGAAGCGTTCGTGCTCGGTCTGAAGATCACAGCCCCAATAGACCTTGAATTCGAATTCGTCGTTGTGCTC